>JAZNBF010000054.1:0-49509 GCA_045586905.1 Clostridia bacterium | reverse complement strand
CGCGACATTGAAATCCCCACAGGCGCTGAAGTTATTGATGCAAAAGGCGCTTATGTCGGTCCCGGTTTTGTAGATATTCATTGCCATGGCGGCAATGGATTTTGCACTTCAAATGATGGCATTAAGGCAGCCGAGTTTTTCCTTTCTCATGGCACAACCAGTATTTTGGCAACACCTTTTTATGTTATGAATTTTGAAGAACACATGGAGTCTATCCGTGCAGCAAAGGAAAGCATGAAAGTTGCCAAATCAATCAAAGGTTTTTATTTCGAAGGTCCGTTCACAAACCCTAAATATGGTTGCAATTCCGACCTCAATCCCTGGAGAAATGAAATTGGCCCCGACAAATTCAAATCCATTGTAGATGCGGCAGGTACTGATGCCAAAGTGTGGACAATAGCTCCTGAGAGGGAAGATGTTTTGCCCTTCCTCGAATATGCGCGAAAAGTAAATCCCGATGTATTGTTTGCTGTTGGCCACAGTGAAGCCACCCCAATGCAAATTCGTGCACTGGGCAAATATCGTCCCACCATACAAACTCATGCCACAAATGCAACAGGCAAGCAAACAGGCACCAATGGCATCAAAGGATATGGACCCGAAGAATATTGCTTCAAAGAAAATGATGTCTATTCTGAGCTTATTTCAGACTCATTCGGCATTCATGTTCATCCCGAACTTCAGCAGCTCATTTTGCACACCAAGGGTCTGCATCGTGTTATCCTTATCACCGACAGCACAATTTTTGATTTTGATGTCCCCGAAAAATATGCTCACATAACCGACCTCAGCTTCGATCATAATGGTGGTCTCGCAGGAAGTAAGCTTACCATGGATCAGGCATGCAAAAATATTATGACTCACACTAACTGTGGCATTGCCCAGGCGTATTTGATGGCTTCCACCAATCCTGCTCGTGCTCTTGGCATGGAATATGAGATTGGCTCAATCGATAAGGGCAAAAAGGCAGATTTGGTTTTTGTTGATGACAGATTCAATGTACAAAGAGTAATGCTCGAGGGTGAAATCAAATTCTGATAAAATGATGATTGACAGGGAGATATTTAAATGTATAAAGAAATTAATGAGTTAAAAACAGAAATAAAGCTCAACAGTCAGGGCAAAGAAAAAATGTTCAAAACTAACCTTGCCGATTTTATCGGTTTTAATCCCAAAGCGCGGCTCTTTTCTTTTGTCCGTCTCCTTCCCGGCGAGGAAGCAGAATATCACACACACGAGGGCGAAAGTGAAACCTTCTTTTTCCTTTCAGGCAAAGGTATTGCCAATGATGATGGCACTCTGATAGAAGTATCTCCCGGCATGGTGACATTCACTCCCTCCGGCCACGGTCACTCTGTGAAAAACACCGGCGACGAAATGCTTGTTTTTATTGCTCTGATTCTTATTGATTGAATTTGTATAATTCAAAAAACCGGTAAACTCTCTTGAATTTACCGGTTTTTTTCATTTTTATATGTGTGATAATAAAATTAAAAATAAAATGATACATTACTCTGCAATGATAAAATATCCAACAAAATAACTATTGATATTATGATGTGTATTTGCTATAATTGAGATGAAAAAATTATTAACTGTTAGTTGGTGATGCATAGAATGTTCAATGCAAACATAGTAAAAGATGAATGTGTCAATTGGATAATAGATTTTTTTGCAAATAACGGTCCCGATTGCAATGCTGTGGTTGGTATTTCGGGTGGAAAAGATAGCTCGGTTGCAGCAGCACTTTGTGTGGAAGCTCTTGGCAAAGACAGGGTAATCGGAGTTCTTATGCCCAAAGGTGTGCAACACGATATCGACATGGCCTACATGCTTTGTGAGCACCTCGACATAAAACACTATGTCATAAACATTGAGGACGCTGTCGATGCTCTTTTAACCAACTTCCCATCCGACATCACACCCACACCACAAACCATACAAAACATCCCTCCCCGCATCAGAATGTCCACTCTCTACGCAGTTTCCCAAAGTTGCAACGGACGAGTGTGCAACACCTGCAATCTTTCAGAAGACTGGGTTGGATATTCCACTCGTTACGGTGACTCAGTAGGGGACTTTTCGCCTCTTTCCAACCTCACCGTTACCGAAGTAAAAGAAATAGGCCATGTTTTAGGCCTTCCCGATGTGCTGGTCAACAAGGTTCCAATAGATGGCTTGTGTGGCAAGACCGATGAAGAAAATCTCGGCTTCACTTATGCCGAGCTTGATGTATATATCAGAGAAGGCATAATAAAAGACGAGGAAAAGAAAAAGATCATAGACCAAAAGCATAAAAACAATCTTTTCAAGCTCGAACTCATGCCAAGCTTCAAACCAAATCTATAACGCAAAAATGGACTCCAATGGAGTCCATTTTTTATATACACTGTATTAAACATCATACACACATATTGCACCGTGTGTTGTATTTATCACTATTTCATATCTTCCGTCATTGTCTATATCTTCAATGCAAGGCGATGCCATTGAACCGTTGTCGTAGTTATACCCTTCCTTGCTCTGCGGAAGCTCGGTTTTTGATATTAACTTGCCCTCATAATTCAATATATACAAATGTCCGTTAACCGAACCGTACCCTTGAGTTGTATCATACACCGATGCAAAAATAATTTCCTGCTTTCCGTCATAGTCAAGATCCTTGCATACAACGGGCGATGCATATTCAAACATAGGACTCGTTCTTTTTGTCAGGCTGTATGGCCATGCATAAGGCTCGGTTTTATCAAGGCCGAAGCAATGAACCTTACCGTTATATGAGTTAAAGAGAATTTCGTTTTCTCCGTCTCCGTCAATGTCCGAAATGACAGGGCACTGAAACACTCCCGATGCAATCGACTCGGGATTCTGATAAAGTGGTTCACCCAGATCCATAGGCAACACTTCCCAGTTGTAGCCTTTAGCCTCGTTTTTGAAACGGGTGCGGTCAGCATTGAGTATTGCTATTGTCATATATTCCGTAGGGGGATACACAGGTGCATATTTTCTGTTGCACATTATTGCAGAAACAACAATCTCCATCTTTCCGTTTTTGTCAACATCACACACCACTGCTTTTGCGTGACCAAATTCTCCTTTATAGAGCTCTTCTCTTTTTTCGTCGCCCTTATATGGCAAACCCCAACCCATATTCTCGCTTTTGATTTCATGTGAGTAATCTTCAAAGAGGGAAATCATGCCCCAGCTTTTTTGACCAAACACAGATTCATCAGCCATGAAGAGTGAACCATCTTCTCTGAACACAGAAACCTGTGAAAGGTCAGAGGGCACAATGATTTCCTTTTTTCCGTCCATGTCAATGTCGGCTACTGCTATTGTGTCCATAAAGAGACCATATGTCCAGGTCTTTTTTGCATTGCTTGCATCTGTCTGCGGCCATCCTTTTCTCAGACTTCCGTCATAATTGAAAACATATACGCTTTTTTCACTTTCAACACCATATCCAACTATAATTTCATAATATCCGTCATTCTCAAGGTCTGCCACCTCCACACATCTTGCCGAAGCAACAACAGGAGTCTGCGGCCATCCCGGGAGAAAATATCCGTCGTGTGACAAAACAGAGATGAGACCGTTGCCATGAGCAGTAATTATTTCCACATTCCCGTCTTTGTTGATGTCGCACACCTCAACATCGCTCCATGTGTGGCCTTTGCTGAGTCCGAATTCCTGCACAGGAGTTTGTCTGTCATAGCCCGAGTTGACTCTCCATTTTGTGTCGCCGGTTTCTGCATCAAGCACTGTGATGGAATAGTTTGAAAAAACTATTTCACATCTTCCGTCTTTATCAAGATCACACACATAAGGTGCAGAATAATATGATTCCTCGGTCCATAAAGGATATGTACCTGCGTTGTCATATCTAAGGATAGGCGAGGGGACAGAGGCATATACGGTATTTGCCAATAAAAACAAAATTATTGTTAAAATCAGTATTTTTTTCATAACATAAAACACCTCGTCAAATACAATTAATAATCTGCAATATCACTTTTTCCTGATATCGAATACAGTTCACCCTCACTGGAGGTTTTTATTACAATAAATGAATAATGCTTATCAGAATTCAACCCATAAACAGTTATGCTTGAGATATATCCGGCAGGGTCATAATTGTAATACTTTATCTTGCCTTTTTTAAAGTACACATCACCCTCAGACCTTATTTCAGTTACAATATTTGTATCTTTTTCCTGCACAAAAACTCTGATTCCATAATGCTCTGCTTCTTTTAAAAGTCCGATAGTATGCTTGCCTGCACTGTATTTAACAGATATGCTTCCCAGGGTGTTTTCCACATTCGAGAAGTAGTCAGCGAGGGCATTGTTTGTCATAAGTCCGAGCGCTTCAACTGTCATGGTATTGAGCACTTTTTCATCACATAGTTTTGTCACAAGCTTTCTCGATGAATTCTTTATAGGTGTTTTGAGTGCATTATACATCATAA
This sequence comes from Clostridia bacterium, assembly GCA_045586905.1. GTDB lineage: Bacteria > Bacillota > Clostridia > UMGS1810 > UMGS1810 > RGIG1828. The sequence continues at coordinate 45,041 of JAZNBF010000054.1, read as the reverse complement.
CAACCATTTCTTCGCGCATCAGAGATGCATTACCGTCAGGCTGTGTGGTGCAAATTCCGATCTCGTACGCCTTTTCGGCTGCACCACCATAGCTGAAATCGCCTTTTGTGTCGTTATATCCGAGCACTCTCAAAAGCATCGTGCAAAACTGATTGATATTTGCCACATCACCCGAACCAAAGTATGTGTCGCTATAACCGTTCACAAGATAGTTTTCATAGAGCCAGCCTATATAGTCGCCTGCCCATGAGGGAACATCATAAAAAGGATGAGCATTACTCTGATATTTTGCCTTGTTTTCTTTGCCGAGAAGTCTCACTATGCTTACACATATTTCGGTCCTTGTTGCATTGCGATAAAGTTCGAGCGATTCAGCCGAAAAGGTTTCCAAAGTTCCTTTTATAAGACCGAGATCATATAAAGCCTTTGCTTTGTCGATGGGGGATACATCTGTTTTTTCTGTTGCAGCACCCGTTGAAATTGCCGAGGCCATTAAAATGAGGGTGGCGAGCAACATACATACAAGTTTTCTCATCGTGCAAACACATCCTTTATTTTAGCAATATAATTTCTGTAAATCACAACATCGTTACATATTGTAACGATGTTGTAATTTAGAATTATTCAAATAATTTTTTAATCAGTCCAATTACTTTTTCCATATCACTGTCTGTCATTTTGATGTCAGACGGGAGGCACAGACCTCTTTCGAAAATATCTTCGCCCACATTATCACCGGAAGTAATAAAATCTCTTCCTTCAAACACAGGTTGCATATGCATTGGCTTCCATATTGGTCTCGATTCGATATTTTCTGCCTCGAGTGCAAGTCTGATTGTTTCAGGGCTCACTTTTTCCATTGCATCTTTATTTATTGTGATGCAGCTGAGCCAGAAATTAGGATCTGAACATTCAAGAAATGGATTCATCTCAACGGGCAGCCCTTGAAAACCTTTTTTATATGTATCGTAAATTTTCTTTTTCTTGTCTTTGTGCTCGTCAAGATGCAAAAGCTGTCCTCTGCCAATTCCGGCAACAATATTACTCATTCTGTAATTATATCCGATTTCGCTGTGCTGATACCATGGAGCAGGGTCTCTTGCCTGAGTTGAATAAAATCTGACCTTCTGTACGCTTTCTTCATCATCCGACAAAAACATTCCGCCGCCTGATGATGTGATTATCTTATTTCCGTTAAAGCTTATAGCGCTATATTTTCCAAATGTTCCTGTTTGTTTGCCTTTATATGTAGAAGAAAGAGATTCTGCGGCATCTTCAATGAGCACAGCACCATTTTTGTCACAAATCTCTTTGATTTCATCAATCTTTGCAGGCACACCGTAGAGATGTGCCACAACCACAGCTTTTACCTTGCCTTTGTATTTTTCAAAAGCAATTTCCAGAGCTTTTGGGTCCATGTTCCAGGTTTCACGTTCCGAATCAATAAACACCTGAACGCCACCCTCGTAGCTCACGGGATTAACCGTAGCAGAAAAAGTCAGATCCGAACAAAGTACAATATCGCCCTGTCTGATTTTGGCAAGTTTTACTGCCATATGAAGAGCGTGAGTGCCTGCTGTCATTGCTGCAGCAGCCTTGCAGCCTACATATCTTGATATTTCATTTTCAAATTCCGTAACATTTTTGCCAAGCGGTGCCACCCAGTTTGTGTCAAATGCTTCTTTAATGAAGAGTTGTTCTTCTTCATGCATTGTTGGCGTTGAAAGCCAGATTCTTTCTGCCATTTATGTCACCATCCTTATTTATATAGACAATTATACTCCTAAATTTTACTTTAGTCAATCTCATAAATAAAAAAGCGAAACCTCAGAAAGTGTTTCGCTTTTAACACGATGTTATTAATTCTCAGATTCTTTGGCATAGCCGCACTTTGTGCACACAGTGTTTGCAATAAGCTCTGTACTTCCACAGTCAGGGCACTCCCATGTGAGATCCTCTTCGCTTGTGATAATAGGATTATTTACATCGGCATACAAAGGCACGGTGTTTGCTTTAAGATTTTCAATTGCCACGCTTGTTTTGTCAAGACCAAGCATTATGTTGATTTTTTCGCTGAGAGCATCAATGCTGTCGTTTATTCTTTTTTGTTCTTTTTTTGTTTTTTCAATCTTATCAACAATCGATGCCAGAGCCATAAAGAGCAGTGCAATCAAAAGTCCGAATGCAGCTGTTTTAACCTGTGCTAAAAAGCCTTTTGCAAGAATGCAGAGTATTGCTGTAACAACGATAACAGTGATCGAAGCCGCTTTGCAAAGCGTTGATGTTTTGCTTTCCATCATAATATCCTCCAAACAAATCAGTCCAAAAAGGATGGGAGAGAACTACGTCTTGCAGGAGCGCTTTTTTCTTTCTTCTCGGGTACAGACATATTGGGAATATCTGCTTTTATGAGGTCAAGGATGTAGCCATTTAATGATTTCCCCAGGCTCTGTGCATAACGCTGTATAGTTTCCTTTTCGCCTTTTGGTACTCTGAGTACAAAGGTGTCAACCTTTTCCTTAAGGTATTTATCTTTAGCTTTCTGACTTCCATTGTTCATAATAACACATCCATTCATATTTTGTCAATGCAGGCTATAAACTCTTCACCTGCACCGATTGCTTTTTTAACTGCCGACCTTGCAGGACCACCTGTGATCTTTCTTTCGTTCACACATACCCCAAGGTCTATCGCTTCATATATATCCTTCTCAATGAGAGATGAGCATGTTTTAAACTCATCCATAGTAAAATCACTGAGCGCTTTTCCACAGTCGAGAGCATATGCAACCATCTTGCCGACAACTGCGTGTGCTTCCCTGAAGGGCATACCTTTTTTTACAAGATAGTCTGCCGCATCAGTTGCGTTTGTAAATCCGCCACCTGCACCATCTCTCATGTTGCCCTTGTTTATTTTCATTGTTGCAATCATTTTTTCAAACACGGGCACACAAAGCTTTATTGTGTCAATTGCATCAAAGATGCATTCCTTATCTTCCTGCATGTCCTTGTTATATGCCAGAGGAAGACCTTTCATTGTGGTGAGTATGCTCATAAGGTCGCCATACACTCTGCCCGATTTACCTCTGATAAGCTCTGCCACATCGGGATTCTTTTTCTGTGGCATAATTGAGCTTCCTGTTGAACAAGCATCGTCCATTTCAATGAATTGAAATTCGTTTGTGTTCCACAGTATCAGCTCTTCCGAATATCTGCTCAGGTGCATAATGAGAATAGAAAGTGCCGATGCAAGCTCTATCACAAAGTCTCTGTCCGACACACCGTCGAGTGAATTAAGTGTGACACTGTCAAACCCAAGCTCAGCTGCAACAAAATCTCTGTCGAGAGGGTAGGTGGTACCGGCAAGCGCACCCGAGCCAAGAGGCATAACGTTTGTTCTTTTGTATGCATCCGAAAGTCTGCCTATGTCTCTTTTGAACATTTCAAAATATGCCATTGTATGATGAGCCAAAGTTATAGGCTGAGCTTTTTGCATGTGGGTATATCCCGGCATAACTGTATCCAGATTGTCTTTTGCAATCGAAAGTAAGGTCTTCTCGAGAGAGACAAGCATGTCTGTAATCTCGCCGATTTCATTTTTGATATACATTCTAATGTCAAGCGCAACCTGGTCGTTGCGGCTTCTTCCGGTGTGAAGTCTCTTTCCTGCATCGCCTATGCGGCTTGTGAGGATTGTTTCAATGTTCATGTGTATATCTTCGGCATCAATCATAAATTCAACTTTGCCATTTTCAATATCGTCAAGAATTTCCCCGAGGGTTTTTACAATGAGTTCACTGTCATCTTTAGATATTATGTTGCATCTGCCGAGCATTTTTGCATGGGCAATGCTTCCGAGGATATCTTCTTTATACATCCTCTGGTCAAATCTAATAGAAGAGTTAAAATCATTCACAGCGTCATCGGTGTTTTTTGAAAATCTTCCACCCCAGAGTTTCATAGTGTATCAACCTTCCTAAGCACAAATTTCGGCCAATCCGCAAAAAGCGGACTGCCCGAAATGTATGTTTGAATTATTTTTCTTCGTTTTCGTGTTTCTTCATCATCATAGCACGAACCTTGAGTGGCAGACCAAAGAGATTGATAAATCCTTCAGAATCCTTCTGGTTGTAAACCTCGTCTGCATCAAATGTTGCAATTTCTTCGTTATACAAAGAGTAGGGTGAGGTTGTGCCTGCAGGAGTGCAGTTGCCTTTGTAGAGTTTAAGTCTTACTTTACCTGTAACGGTTTCCTGTGTAGAATCAACAAAAGCAGACAGAGCCTCACGAAGAGGAGTATACCAAAGACCGTCATACACGAGTTCTGCAAATTTGTTTGCAACTTCCTGCTTGTAGTGGAGAGTCTGTTTGTCGAGGCAAAGATATTCAAGCTCTTTGTGAGCAGCATAGAGTATTGTGCCGCCAGGTGTTTCATACACACCTCTCGATTTCATACCAACAAGTCTGTTTTCCACGATGTCATCAATACCGATACCGTTTGCACCGCCGATTTCGTTAAGCTTCTTTATGAGCTCGACAGGACCATAGGCAACACCGTCAATTTTTGTGGGTATACCTTTTTCAAAATCTATTTCAATATATGTCGGTTTGTCGGGAGCTTTTTCTGGAGATACACCAAGCATGAGGATTTTGTCGAGGTTAGGCTCGTTTGCAGGATCTTCAAGGTCCTGACCTTCATGAGAAAGGTGCCAGATGTTTCTGTCCATAGAATAGTTGTTTTCTTTGGTTACAGGAACGGGAATACCTCTTGCCTCAGCATAGTCGATTTCGTCTTCTCTTGATTTGATATCCCAGATTCTCCAGGGAGCAATAATTTTCATTTCAGGAGCAAGAGCCTTGATTGTGAGTTCAAAACGTACCTGGTCATTACCCTTACCTGTGCAACCGTGACAAATTGCAGTAGCACCTTCGGCTTTTGCAATTTCTACAATTCTCTTTGCAATGCAGGGACGGGCATGTGATGTACCAAGGAGATATTTTCCTTCATACACAGCCTGAGCCTTAAGTGTGGGCCAGATGAAATCTGTTACATATTCCTCCTGCAGATTTTCTATGTAGAGCTTTGATGCACCTGTCTTGAGGGCTTTTTCTTCAAGACCTTCGGTCTCTTTACCCTGACCTACATCACCGCAAACTGCGATAACTTCATAATCGTAGTTTTCTTTGAGCCACGGAATAATGATGGATGTATCAAGTCCGCCTGAATATGCTAATACAACTTTTTCTTTTGACATATTGATTTACCTCCAAAATAATGTTATTATTATCTTATGTATGTTATTATAATGCATATGGGAAAATATTTCAATATGAAAATATGAATAAAATGATGAATATTTTTCTAAAATAATGTATAATATGCATAAATATACAGGAGGAAACATATGATTATACTCGGAATCGACCCCGGATTTGCAATTGTGGGTGTAGGTGTGATACAATATAAAGGTAATAAGTTCAGTGTCATCGATTATTATGCAATCACCACAAAAGCAGGTCTGCCTCTTGAGGAAAGGCTTAAGCTCATATATGAAGGTATAGAAGACGCTATAAACAAATATAAACCCGATTGCATGGCAATTGAAGAGCTGTTTTTCAATAACAATGCCAAAACTGCCATCCAGGTCGGACAGGCAAGGGGAGTAATACTTCTCGGTGCAGTAAGGAGCGGCATCCCCATCTACGAATACACTCCTCTTCAGGTCAAACAGTCTGTTGTAGGCTATGGCAGAGCCGACAAATCTCAGGTTCAGCAAATGACAAAATCTCTTCTTTGCCTCAGTGCTGTACCAAAGCCCGACGATGTTGCCGATGCACTTGCTATTGCAATATGTCACGCTCATTCTCATAAAATGGTCAGACTCGGTGTCCATATGTAGAAAGGAAGTTATATATGTTCAGTTATATAAAAGGTAAACTTTCAGAAAAAACAAAAGAATATGTTGTAATAGATGTGTCTGGCATAGGCTTTAAAATTTACACCTCTGCCACGTCTCTTTCAGACAGCTCTCTCACAAAAGGTGATGATGTAACCTTCCACACCTACATGTACATAAAAGAAGGCATTATGGATCTTTACGGGTTTTCCACCAGAGAAGAGCTCTCACTTTTCGAACTTCTCATCACAGTCAGCGGAGTAGGGGCAAAGGGCGCAGTAGCCATCCTTTCTGTTGCCCCTCCGTCAAAGCTCAGCCTCGCCATCGTTTCCGATGATGCATCCACCATAAAAAAAGCCTCAGGCATAGGTCCCAAAACTGCTCAGAGAGTGTGCCTCGAGCTAAAGGACAAAATCAAAAACGAATCATTCATATCACAAGACACCGATGCTTTTGTTTCATTGTCATCAGAAGGCGGCACAGCCAGAGCCGATGCCATAAGTGCACTTGTTGTGCTTGGCTACACTCAGCAGGAAGCACAAAGGGCAGTAGCACTTGTCAAAGAAGAATATGACGACCCCGAAACATACATAAAACATGCTCTGAAAAACTTGATATAAGGAGAACCGATTATGGATTTTGACGAAAGAGTAATTTCAACCGAAATGCTTTCCGATGATGAAACACAGGAGTTCAGCATCCGTCCCCGTGTTCTTGGTGAGTACATAGGACAAAGCAAAGTAAAGGAAAATTTAAAAATATACATAGAGGCTGCAAAATCAAGAAAAGAAGCTCTTGACCATGTTCTTCTTTACGGACCTCCGGGGCTTGGCAAGACTACACTTGCCAACATAATTGCCAACGAAATGGATGTAAACATTCATGTCACGTCAGGTCCTGCCATCGAAAAGCAGGGCGACCTTGCGGCAATTCTAACCAATCTTGGCGAACACGATGTCCTTTTCATAGACGAAATACATCGCCTCAGCCACAGCGTCGAAGAAATACTATATCCTGCCATGGAAGACTATGCTGTTGACATCATCCTCGGCAAAGGTCCCAGTGCCCGTTCCATCCGTCTCGATCTGCCTCATTTTACCCTTGTCGGCGCCACCACAAAGGCAGGCAACATGACTGGTCCTCTCCGTGACCGTTTTGGTGTTATTTCAAGGCTTGAGCTCTACTCAGCCGACGACCTTGCCACAATAGTTAAAAGAAGCGCATCAATTCTCGGGGTTCAAATCGACGAAGACGGTGCGCGTGAAATTGCTTCGCGTTCAAGAGGCACTCCCCGTATTGCCAACAGACTTTTAAAACGTGTGCGTGACTTTGCTCAGGTTATGGCAGACGGTGTCATCACCTCTGAGGTTGCCGACACTGCTCTCACAAGAATTGAGGTCGACAAAATCGGACTTGATGCCACCGACCGTAATGTTATCACCACAATGATAAAAACCTTCGGTGGAGGCCCTGTTGGTCTGGATACACTTGCAGCCACCACAGGAGAAGATGCCAATACTATTGAAGATGTTTACGAACCGTATCTTCTTCAGCTTGGTTTTATCAACCGTACCCCACGCGGCAGAGTTGTAACAAAGCTTGCCTACGAGCATTTCGGCATACCTTTCGAACAGAACTGAAACATTACAATAGAATGACAATTGCTTTTATTTTGTAGAAAAAAACCGAAATTTAAGTTATTATTAGGGTGATGTATTTTTGCATCACCCTGATTTTATGTGAAGAGGAGGTGTGTCGATGCTGAAAAAAACATTTTCTGTTATTCTTTTGCTTTGCATGCTTTTCAGCTTTGGCTCAGGCATAGCTTCAGCATCGCAGGAGCTGACTCTTGTTATAGACGGAAAAACAATAGAATCCGATGTAAATCCCATGATTATAGACGGGCGCACCATGGTTCCCGTCAGAGTACTTTTCGACAGCTTTGGCGCAGAGGTACTGTGGAATGAAAGTCTGAGACAAGTAATAGTGTTCAATAAAAGTACTGTTATTGTCTTTACCATAGGCAGCAAAACAGCCTATATCGATGGCGTAGGCAGACCGATAGATGTGCCTCCCGTCATTGTGCAAAACCGTACCCTTGTCCCGATAAGATTTATTTCTTCCGTTCTTGGCTATGATGTTTTGTGGAATGGTTCCACCCGCACGGTATATATCACAAACAAGGCATCAAAGCCTCCCGAAACATTCGACGATGACAACATCACGGAAAATCCTGAAAATCTTGCAGTTCTTTCAAAAATCAATGCAGTAAAAAAAGCAAATGCTATCGATATAACGGTTTCTCTCTCCGAAAAAACCGAACCGAAAATAATGCAGCTTTCATCACCCGACAGACTTGTTTTCGATTTTTACAATGTCGACCAGACATGTCCCAATTCAAACATAAAATTTGAAAATTCATCTGTTGTCGACATACGCTGGGCACAACACGATGACTACACCCGAATTGTTGTAGAAACCACAGAAAAAACAAGCTATAATATCCGCTACACATCTTCAACTTGCATAATATCAGTTGCGTTGACAAAAACCGAAAATCCGCAGGACGTTCCTGCTGCCGGCATTCCTGACGACAATGATGTAAAAGATGACCTCACAATAAACGGCGATGTTCCCCTCATAGCAATAGATGCCGGACATGGTGGTTACGATAGCGGAGCCATCGGCTATGATGAAAATGAAAACATCATACTAAAAGAAAAAGATGTCAATCTGACCATTGCAAAACATCTCAGCGCAAAGTTTAAATCCGCAGGCATAAAGACCATAATGACGCGTGATTCAGATGTAGCTTTAGGCGACACAGTTATGGCAGACCTTGTAAATCGCTGTGACATTGCAAACAATGCCGGAGCGGATCTGTTCATAAGCATTCACAACAATGCTTTCACAAGTCCCGATGCAACCGGCACCACTGTGCTATATGCAGGCATATCAAATGATGAAGAAGAAATCACGGTCGGTCAGCAGCTTGCAGAAAATATTTTGGAGCCACTTTCCGTAGCCACAGGTCTCAAAAACAGAGGCACTGTCAGAAGTCCCGAAATGGTTGTCCTCAGAAAAACTGCAATGCCCGCCGCTTTGATTGAATGTGGTTTTGTCACATCCTATACCGACCAGAAGGTTCTTTCCGATCCTGACAAGCTCATAGATATTTCTGATGCCATATTCGAAGGTGTAATAATGACTTTACGCCAAATGGGCAAAATACAATAAAACTATTGAAATAAATTGAAAATAGTGATATAATACACTAAGTTAGATTTGAAGGCAGGTGTTTTTATGGATTTTAAAAACGAAACATTAAAAATCAGTGCTCAAAGTCTCAATGCCCAAAAAGTGAAAGACACTATAAAAGAGGTCTATGAGGCTCTCAAGGTAAAGGGCTACAATCCCATCAATCAGATTGTCGCCTATATAATGTCGGGTGATCCTACCTATATTACAAGCTATAACAATGCTCGTGTGCTTATTTCAAAACTTGAGCGTGACGAGATATTAGAAGAAATTGTCAAATCATATCTCACCACTCTATAACTCATTAAGTGCAAATATCACATGCTCTGATAGCTGTGGCATTTGTACTTTTTGTTCTTAATTAAGAAACTTTATAAAGACTGGAGAATCACAAAATGGCTATTAAAAGCTCTCAAAGACTGTCCAAAAAATATGGTGACTATTTTGAAAAAGTGAGTCTTACAATTGTATCACTTTTTTCTCTGCTTCCGTTTTTCAGTATTTTTTCGCCTAAGCAATATGGCCCGATGTTCAAAACCTTTTCTGTTATCGGTATTATTGCTTTTGCTGTGTGCACCATTTTTTATCTGTACAACTACTTTCTTGTTTTTCCTGGTGGCAGCAGCCGTGAAAGACTGGCACTTCTTCTTAATAATCTGAAAGAGTATTTTTCCAAAAACAAACATGCTCTTTTGTTTTTGGCTGTATACATTTGCCTTATTTTGTCAGTACTTTCAGCGCCCGATAAGGCTCGTGCGCTTTCGGGTACCGATTTCAGACCTGATGGCCTTCTAATGCACACTGCATTTCTCGCTCTTTTTGTTTTTTCTTCATTCATTAAAAATCCCTCATACAGAAAATTCATTTACGGATTATACATTTTCAGCTTTTTATTCGAGGCTGCCATAATGATTCAGCAGTATTATGGCATTATAGGCTCAGCCCCGCAGGAGCCTTTCGGTGCAATAGGAGCCAAGCTTAACTATCAATACATGAAAAAAAACATAGCCTTTGGCCACTTTTTCAAGGGCAACACAGGCTCGTTCTATAATCTCAATCACCTTGGCTACTACATTGGCATGTGTTCAATGCTTGGCGCAGGACTCTTTATGACATCTAAAAAGACATCATCTAAAATTTGGTCGGCTCTTTTTATGGGTTATGCCTTCTGGACACTTGTGTTAAATAATTCTTTTGGTGTATATCTTGCAGTTGGTATCGCAGTTATTATAATCGGTCTGGTTATGTTTTTCAGGGTAAAGGCTAAATTTATGACAGCATTTTTCCCACTCATCAGTTTCATTATAGTAAGTATCGCTGTTACTTTTGTTTCTTCTTCTGATTCACTTGTAGTAAAAAACTTTGTTACATTGGGCGATGATATCACAAGTATTACTCAATCAGATTCTGCCGCTCCTGACAGTGATGCAGGGTCAGCAGGCAGCGGCAGATGGAAACTCTGGGTAAATACTGTTGAGATGATTGGCGAAAAACCCGTTTTGGGTTTTGGTCCCGATAACCTTCGTGAAGAGTACGATTCCCGTGAGGTAACCTTAGACAGAGCACATAATGAAATTTTGGAAAGAGCAGTCAGCACAGGCATATTCTCTGCTGTTTGCTATGTCGCAGCTCTTATCTATCTCATCTGGACACGCCTCATGCGTAAGGACCATCTTCAGTCATCTTCGATGCTCGTTCCTCTCGGTATGGTTCTGGCTTATGTTATATCTTCACTCACAGGTGTATTTCTGTTCTACACAGCATGCCATTTCTTTATCTTTATTGGAATGATGACCGATAAATAATATTTTTCATTTCAGAGGTGCTTAATCAATATGAACATAATCATTGTAGGTTGCGGCAAGGTTGGACAAAGACTTGCCGAGCTATTAAGCGAAGAAAAAGACAATAATATAACTGTCGTAGATTCATGCAGCGAGGTTGTTCAAAGCGTTGCCAATCAAAACGATATAATGGGCGTTGTCGGCAATGTGATAGAGGTTGAAACCTTGCAGGAGGCAGGCATAGAAGATGCCGATATTCTTATCACTGTCACAGGCTCCGATGAGATTAACATGCTCACATGCCTCATGGCAAAAAAACTTGGTAAATGTCGTACTATTGCCCGGGTGAGAACTCCCGAATACGCAAAAAATATTCATCTTATAAAAGACGAATTAAGCCTTGCAATGACAATCAATCCTGAGCTGGCAGCAGCCAATGTCATTGCCCGTACACTGAGATTCCCGTCCGATATTCAGGTTGACACCTTTGCCAAAGGCAGAATAGAAATTCTCACCTTTAAGGTGGAAGAGGGCTCAAAGCTTGACAATTTCAAGGTTCAGGACATTGTTGCCAAGCTTGGTTGCGATGTGCTCGTATGTGGTATAGAGCGCGACAACGAAACCTTTATCCCCGGTGGTAATTTTCTTATAAAGGGAGGCGACCGGGTAAGTGTTGTTGCTCCGATAACTGCCGAAAGCACTTTCTTCAAAAAAATCGGTATTAAGAATAACCGTGTTAAAAACACCATGATTATCGGTGGCGGTGGCATAGGTTATTATCTTGCCAAAAAGCTTTGTGAAACAGGAATCGATGTCAAACTCATCGAACAGAACTCAGATAAGTGCAACACCCTTTGTCAGCTTCTTCCCAAAGCGAGCATTATAAATGGTGACGGTACCGATCAGAGTCTTCTTTTGGAAGAAGGTCTTGAAACTACCGAATCTTTCGTTTCTCTCACCAACATGGACGAAGAAAACATTCTTCTTTCCCTCTATGCCAAAACAAAAACAGACGGAAAGGTTGTCACAAAAATCAATCGTATAACCTACGATGATGTCATAGATTCACTCGACCTCGGCACCACAGTTTATCCCAAAAACATCACTGCCGAAAACATCATCCGTTTTGTCCGTGCCAAAAAGAATTCAATAGGCAACAACATCGAAACCATGCATTTTATATTAAATGGCAAAGCCGAAGCTCTTGAATTCCGCATAGGCGACAATTCACCAATCACCGATATCCCCATTGTCGATCTTGATTTGAAAGACAATCTTCTCATTGCATGCATCAGCCGCGATATGAAGCCCATTATCCCCCGTGGTAATGATGTTATCCGCAAAGGTGATTCGGTTATTGTTGTAACTTTGCATTCAGGATTTACCGATATAAGCGACATTCTGAAATAGGAGATATTAGCACATTATGAATTATAAAACAATTCGTTATATACTCAGCTGGGTTTTGAAAATTGAAGCTTTGTGCATGCTTCTTCCTCTGGTTTGTGCTTTTATTTATGGCGAACAAACCGTAACATCCTGGTTTTTCACAATATTATTGTGTCTTGTTTTCAGCATGTTTTTGTGCATCAGACCTCCTAAAAACAAGACCATGTATGCTAAAGACGGTTTTGTAACAGTTGCTTTCAGTTGGATAATACTCAGTATTTTTGGCGCACTTCCTCTGGTATTTACAAAAGCGCTTCCAAATTATATAGATGCTTTTTTTGAAATCGTGTCGGGTTTTACCACAACAGGTGCTTCAGTCATAAATGACCTTGATATTATTCCAAAAAGCATCCTTTTCTGGCGTAGCTTCACACACTGGATAGGCGGCATGGGTGTACTGGTTTTCCTTCTTGCTTTTATTCCTGTTACCGGCAATAACAACTTCTTCCTTGTAAAAGCCGAAAGCCCCGGTCCCTCTGTGACCAAGCTTGCCCCAAAGGTAAAATCAACTGCCAAAATACTCTACTATATATACATCGCAATGACTCTCATAGAGTTTGTTTTGCTTGTCATAGGCAAAATGCCTCTCTTCGATGCAATCACCATCACCTTTGGTACTGCCGGCACAGGTGGATTTACAATATCAAATGCAGGTTTTTCGGAATATTCGTCATATGTTCATATAGTAGTGACCGTATTTATGATACTTTTCGGCATAGATTTTTCCATATACTATCTTATTCTTCTTAGAAAATTCCGTTCAGTTTTCAAATCCGATGAGCTAAAGATGTATCTCATACTTATATTTGCATCCATAACCATAATATGCTTCGATTGTCGTCATCTTTTCTCTTCGGTTTTTGAAACAATAATGCACAGTGCTTTTCAGGTTGGCTCTATAATAACAACAACCGGCTATGCTTCAGCCGATTTCAATCTCTGGCCGGAGCTTTCCAAAGGCATTCTTGTTCTTTTAATGTTTTTCGGAGCTTGTGCCGGAAGCACGGGTGGCGGCATAAAAATATCAAGAGTTCTCATAATGCTCAAAAGCATAGTGAAAGAGATCCGCATACTTGCACATCCAAAGAGCACATTGAAAATCAAGATGAATGGCAGAGCAATAGAGCACGAAACAGTCAGAGCTGTCAATGTTTTCATGATGTCATACATTCTGATATTTATAGTCTCCATGCTTCTCATCACTTTGGATAACTTCAATTTCGAAACCAATTTCACTGCTGTTGCAGCCACGCTCAACAACATCGGCCCCGGTCTTTCCAGAGTTGGCCCTATGTCAAATTTCGATCTGTATTCACCTTTTTCCAAGATTGTGCTCAGCTGCGATATGATAATCGGCAGACTTGAAATATTCCCGATTCTCATCATGCTTTCGCCATACACATGGAAAAAATAATTAAAAGCTTTCCAAAAAATATTTGGAAAGCTTTTCTTTATATCATTTTTGCAATATCCTTTTTCATTCTCTGTATGATTCTTTTTTCAAGCCTCGATATGTACGATTGTGATATTCCAAGCATATCTGCAACCTCTTTTTGCGTCTTAACCGAGCTGTTTCCCACACCAAATCTCAGCTTCATTATGTTTTTTTCCCGCTCCGAAAGGTTGTCAAGAGCTATTGTCAGAAGCTCCTTGTCAACCTCGTTTTCAATGTTATGACACACTATGTCCGAATCAGTCCCCAAGATATCCGAGAGCAAAAGCTCGTTTCCGTCCCAGTCCACATTAAGAGGCTCATCGATTGAAATTTCATTTCTTCTGTTACTGTTTTTTCTCAGATACATGAGTATTTCATTTTCTATACATCGCGAGGCATATGTTGCAAGCTTTATTCTCTTTTCCGGATTAAAAGTGTTAATAGATTTAATAAGGCCGATTGTACCTATGGAAATCAGATCCTCAATATTTATTCCTGTATTTTCAAATTTCTTTGCTATATACACCACAAGCCTGAGATTTCTTTCTATCAGTATCGGTTTTGCATCTTTGGGGTTGTTTTTCAGCATCAATATATATTCGTCTTCCTCCTCTTTGGAAAGTGGAGGCGGCAGACTCGACGGACCGCCTATATAATGTATTTCCTGCTTTGAAAGAATTGAAAAAATAATTTGTCTGAAATTTTTTGGCAAATTTGTAAGTATTTGCATTTTTTTCTACCTCCGCATAATCAGTTTAAAATATTAGGGTTAAAAAGTGCATTGTATTCATCGGTTTCCGACAGAGCATTTTCACTTATCCCTACAATAACTCCCTCTGCCTGCTTCCCGTCAAGTTCAACCCTGTCAGGGACAAATCCGGTCATCATTTCATTTTTTGCTCCAAGCGATGAGTAGGGGATGATTCTCAGCTTCACATCACTTGTGCATCCATTTAGCATGTCGGGAATCCCCAATGGGAAAAGCGGCAAAACAGAATTTTTATCTGCTATGATGACAGGCATTTTTGAGATCGGGTCTGTCAGGAGATTGCCCGTGTCACATAGAGCACTGAGCACACACTCTCTTTGCCCAAGTCTGATTCTGAGTTCTCTGATGCCAATCATTTTGTTTTTTGTAAATACTGCCGAAACCAGCCACAAAAGAATGTATACAACAAACGAACTGATTATCAGTGTTGATATAGATATGTCAAAATAGAATATCCCCTTGTCAGAATAAAACATGCCCGAATCTGCAAAGCTTGTAAAATAAACAAGTGCAAGCATGATTCCTGCAAATGAAAATGATGTCAGATAAAACACAGCGCAGCTTTTCATAAATTTAATAAGACCGCATTTCGGCAGTGCTATCAAAACCATGATCATAGACACAATCACTTTAAAAGGAAATATGTAAAAAGATTTTGCTCCGGGGCAGAAGAAACACACTGCATATATGCCGCCAAGCAAAGAAGCAACACATAGCTTAAGCAATTTAGAAGGACATTTCATGAAGATGCAGGTTATCTTTAATAAAATGAGATTTATTATAAAATTTATTAAAAACAGCATATCAAGATACACAATAGTTTTCATAAGTTCACCTCTTTTATATTATATGCTATCCGTCATAAGAAAAATGTAAACAAAAGACGAACAAAAAATTTTATATTTTTAAATTACCCCTTGCAAAAACAAATCTTTTATGGTATAATCTTTAAAGCACATTTGGATTTGTTTGGAGGTGTTTATGTGTTAGAATTAATTTTAACAATTGTTCATGTTATTTTCGCTGTATTATTAATAGCTATTGTTCTTTTTCAGTCCGGTTCACAGGAAGGCCTTTCCGGTTCAATTTCAGGCGGAGCTGAAACATTCTTCGGCAAAAACAAAGCAAGAAGCATGGATGGAATTTTGGCTAAATGCACAGCGATTGTAGCAGTTCTTTTCATTGTTACTTCAATCATTCTTTTCATCATAACCAAATAATCACAAAAGATTTTGCAGACGAAGTCGTCTGCTTTTCTTTTTGCCAAAATGATGTTCTCATAGCTTATTTCGTTGACAAATAATGTCGGATATTGTATAATAAATTTATCAAAATCAATCTTCACGTCCGAAACGAGGTAATTTAAAAATGTCGTTTTTTTTGATGATGTTGTTTGCTGCATTCCTGATATATGTTTCATATTTTAAGGTGGTCGGTTTGCTTTTCAGAGGGAATCAATACAATAAATATTTTGCCACTTTTCTGAGTACTGTTGTACCTGTTCTGGGTTCTGCACCTGCCATAGTCATGGCAAGTAAATACGAGCGCAGAGTCGGCGGATTTGCAGACAGACTCAACGAAAGCAAACTTCGCCTCTGCACCATAGCAGTTCAGCTTGTAACGGTGATTTTGCTTTTTACACCTTTCTTCAAATCACAGGGTGTCTATGCTTCAGGCATCAACCTCATCTTTGGTTTAAGTGAGGGTGATATAACAGTTTTCACTCCCTCATATTTTCTGGTTTTTCTTTTGGTTTTGCCTATTGCTTCATCTGTTGTCAGCTTTCTGTATTACGACAATAACATCCACAATGTAGCGTCCTACATCATATCACTCTTTTGTGCACTCGCTGTGTCTGTCATCGCTCTTTTTTCAGATAGTGGTGCCCAGCTTACAGCCACCCCTGTTTTGTGGCTCTATTGCATTTTAAATGTTGCAATAATGCTTCTTTCTGTTTTTTCAATCATCAAAGTGAGAAACCGTTTCCTGCTTGACATCGAATCTGAAGAATCTCAAATAGCCGAACCGGAGGATATACCTCTCCCTCAGGAGCAACCACAGAGTGAACCCGTTATTCCCGAGGGCACCTACAAATGTTCAAAATGTGGTGAGTTTGTACCCAAAGGTACTATTTGTCCGTGCCGAAGCAACAATATGAATTCTCTCGACAAACTCATGACCGAGCAAAACAAAAAGGAATCTTCGGATGTTTGTGTGTATTGCCGGAGAGCTCTCAAACCGGGTGAAAAATGCAACTGTGAAGGCGACGGATTTGGAATAACAGTAAAGCCCGAGCAGTTTGAAGGCAGAAAATGCAAATATTGCGGCGAGATTTTAATTGGCGACAGTGTTTGTGTGTGCGAGAAAATAATGAAAAACTCAAAGCCTGCCTCTCCCCAGATTGAACCCATCCCCGTCAAAAAATATTTCGAGGCTGAAACCGAGTCTGCAACCTCACACATTTCCGACGAGATGGCAGAGCTTGAAAAGAAAATTGAAGAAAGACTTTCTCAGGTTAAAATTTCTCTTTCTTCAAATGACGAACAATAAAAAATGCGAAGCTCCATCAGTGATAAATGCTGATGATGCTTCGCTTTTTTTATCTGAAAGACGGAAGAGAGGGTTTGGGAGGAGAATTTTTCGGAAATTTCAAATCTCCCATGAGTGATGCATAGTTTATAACCTCATTTCCATATTTCTTTTTTAGTTCACAAAATGTTTTCTCAAAAATTTCCATCTTTTCTCTGTCTGAAGGTTTGTCAAAAAAAGATGTCTGTATAGCAGAGTCTTCGCTCGTCAGATTTATAGCTCTCACGCTTATGCTTCTCACACAAAGTCTGCCGCCGTTTTGGTACTTTTCGTCAAATAGCTTAAAAGCAGCTTTTGCAATTTCATACGCACTGTGAGTAGGAGAGTCCAGAGCTTTACAAAACTGTTTTGTTTCCAGAAGATTATTTTTTATTGCCACCGACACCGACATTGCCAGAAGTCTCTCTTCTCTGAGAGCGTCTTCAACAGAAAGACAGAGCTTATATATCACTCTTCTTACCATTTCCTTTTCAAAAAGGTTTTCCCTGCATGTGACTCCTCTGCCAATGCTTTTTGCCAAAGCGTGATAGTCTGTGTGGCAAACCGCAGAGCTTTCTTTCCCGTTTGCACAAATCCACATCCACTCTCCGTTTTTCCCAAAAATCTTTTTGAGAAATTCCGGCGGCGTGTTTGCAAGATCTCCTATGGTCATAATTTTATATTGTCTGAGCTTGTTCTCACATGCTCTCCCCACACCCATAAGACATCCCACATCAAGTCCCCACACTTTTTCTTTAAAGTTGTCTTTCTCAATCACTGTCACTGCATCGGGCTTTTTCATATCACTGCCAAGCTTTGCAAACACCTTGTTGAACGATACTCCCACCGACACCGTAAGTCCTGTTTCTGCCTTTACTCTTTTCCTTATTTTTTCGGCAATTTCTTTACCGCTTCCAAAAAGCTTTGTGCTTTTGCTCACATCAAGCCAGCATTCATCCGGACCAAACGATTCCACCCTGTCTGTGTAGTCTTTATATATTTCCTTCACAGCCTCGCTGTATTTTTTGTATTTGTCAAAATGGGGCATAACTGTTATGAGCTGAGGGCATTTTTGCTTTGCTTTCCATATTGGTTCTCCGGTCATAACTCCGCATTTTTTTGCTTTTTCATTTTTGGCAAGCACAATTCCGTGTCTGTCTTCCTCGCTTCCGCACACTGCCACATATTCGTTTGCGAGCGAAGGGTTCAGAACACACTCTACCGATGCATAAAAATTGTTAAGATCACTGTGCAATATTATCATAGTTTTATTACCTCATATAGTATTGACAAAATGTGAACAATAGGTTAAAATTAAAGTGAACTAAAGTTCACATACATATATTTTAGCGAATGTTAGTTCACTTGTCAAGCAAAAATGTGAATAAAAATTCACATAAAGGATAGGAGAATCTATATGCTTTTTGGAGAAAAACTAAAAAAACTCCGTGTTGATGCTGGTCTTTCACAAAGCGAACTCAGTGAAAAATTAGGTGTCACACGGCGCAGTATAATATATTATGAAAGCGGAGAGCGCTACCCGAAAACAAGAGATATTATATTAAATATTGCATCTCTGTTTGATGTTTCTGTGGATTATCTCATTTCCGATGCCGATGATTTTGTCATGGATGCCTATTCCCGCTATGGCTCGGGCGGGCAAGAGGATGCACTCGCACTCGTCGGACAAATCGGAGCGCTTTTTGCAGGTGGCAAGCTCAACGACGATGACAAAGACAAAGTGTTTAAGGCAATCAGTGACATATACTGGGAGTCAAAGGAAATTAATCAGAAATATGCACACGGGAGTGATAAAAATAAATAAGACTGACACACAGTTTATAACCGAAATGTCACAGACGCTTACGTTGCGCTTCAAAACCCGGGACCCGTTTTTTATATGTGAAAGATTAGGAGTTAATGTACGCTATAAAGATCTTGGCAGTATAAAAGGTATCTACACTTTTTACAAAAGAAACCGTTTTATAGTTGTCAACTCATTACTTTGTGATGATGAAAAAAAGATTGTCTGTGCCCACGAACTTGGTCACGATCTCCTTCATCGCAATATGGCAAAAAATGCTCATCTTTATGATGCTCATTTAAACGACCTTTCCTTAAAACCCGAATTTGAGGCAAATGTCTTTGCTGCCGAGCTTCTGATAAGTGACGATTCTGTAATTACAAACATAGACGTATTTTCCGATACTTCATCACTTGCAGGGGAACTTGGTGTTTCAGAAGCTCTCCTTAAAATTAAATGTTCAATTATGAAAAACCGTGGCATAGATATAAAATGCAAAAGTGAATTTGATTTCAATATATTTAAATAGATGCAGGGGGTGCTCACTTCATGCAAAAATTTCACAAAACTCAATATGACAGCTTTGAAAACGAACAGAGAAAAACTTTTTCAAAATTGTTTTTTTCTCTCACCTTTTCAATGATAATTTCATATTTGATTCTGTTACTTATTATTCTGGCAATCCATTACTTTCCAAATTTACCCAAATCACTTTCTCTCGTCATAAATGACTGCTACACAATTTTTACCATAATTTTGTTTTGTATTTTTTCAAAAGGCATCACATCCCGCAGACCGCTTGCTCTGTCAGACATGACAAAGGGTAAATTCTTTCTTTTTGTGTGTGCCTCTGTTCCGCTTATGCTGGCGGGTGCTTTGATTGGCAATATCTTATCATCACTTTTAAGTAACATATTAGGGCATGATATTGTAAATGCCATAGGCAGTCTCGCCCAAGACTATCCTTTCCCTCTGGTTTTTGTTTCAGTTATAGTAGTTGCTCCGGTATTTGAAGAGCTTATGTTCAGAAAGCTTTTGATAGATAAAATTTCCCGTTTTGGTTTTTCTTTTTCAATCCTTGTTTCAGGTCTTGTTTTTGGTACCTTCCATGGCAACTTCTATCAGATTTTCTATGGATGTCTGCTTGGTTTTGTGCTTGCCTTCATTTATTGCATGTATGGCAAACTTAGCCATTGCATTGCTCTTCATTCGCTGATCAATTTTATCGGTTTTATATGCCCCATGTATTTCAGTGAGTTTCTATCTTCAGCAAATTTTTTGCTCAAATTTTTCGCCATGTGCTATTTTCTCGTGTATTATCTGTGCATACCATTGGGTATCGGATTTGTTGTTATTGGCATAAAAACAATCAGGATAAAATATCCTTCTCTTTTTTGTATGTCCGGCATAAGTCTGGCTTTTAAAAATTTCGGTTTTGTTTTCTACATTGTTTTTGTTGTTATAATGCTTACTTTCAGTGTTTTGCCTTGAATTGAAAAAATCTTGACAAAAAAGGAGCAAAGAGTAATGGAGTGCACTTTTCAGGATAAGTGTACTCTTTTTTTGTTGTTTTTGAAAGCTAAAAAAATTTTTGTGACCAAAACATTATTACAAATTAAAACAACAAAATGACAAAAAATAGCACAAAAAAACTCTTCCAAGTTGGTGAGTTTTGTGGTATTATGTCAATATATCCTAAGAAAGGAAGATGAAAAATGAAAAAAATCGCTAAAATCATTTCACTGCTTGCTTGTGTTGCTATTCTCTGCACAACATTAGCCGGTTGCGGTGGTGGTGAAGAGAAAAAGACAGCTACAACCGATGGCAAATCCTTTACATACTGGTGTACTATGGATGGTCAGTCGGCAGCAACAATGGAAAGCTATTCGGAAATGCTTTTCTATCAGGTAATGGAAGAAAAAACCGGTGTTCACATCGATTTTATTCATCCCATTCAGGGTTCCACAGGTGCCGAAGCTTTTGTTACTATGATTGCAGGCGGCGACCTTCCCGATATGATCGAAAAGAACTGGTCAACATATTCCGGTGGTCCGCAGGGTGCCATTGATGACGGCGTTTTGGTTTGTCTCAATGACTATATTGAAGAATATGCACCTAACTTCTACAACTACATGGAAGGCGAAGAGGCTAAAAAGAGAGACTATTCCACATATCTCTCAGGTACAACCGAAGAGGGTAACTACTATGGCTTCAATGTCCTCAACCTTGGTGACACCGAGTGCTTCTTTGGTCTTGCCTGCAGAGGCGACCTTTTAGATAAATGGGGCATGGATGTTCCTGAAACCATCGATGATTGGGAAGCATATTTTGCAAAGGCAAAATCCGAAGGCTTCCAGTATCCTCTCACAGGCCGTCCTCTTCTTGTTTCCTTCGATACCGTACACGATTCGTTCAACACAGCATTCAATGTTGGTAAGAGCTTCTATCTCCAGGATGATAAGGTGGTATTCGGTCCCGCAGAAAAAGGCTACAAAGATTTTGTGGCACTTATGACAGACTGGTATGCAAAAGGCTATATCGATCCCGGTTTTGTTACCAATGATATTACAAAACTTGAGTCACAGATTGTAAACGGTGTGTCTGTTGCAACCACTCTCAACATTGGTTCAGGTCTTGGCAAATACGGACCCGCGCTTGCAAATGTTAACCCCGAATATCGTCTTGTTGCTTGTCCTTCTCCCGTTCTCAAAGAAGGCGATATAGTTGAACACCAGATTCTCTGCTCCGATGCAACAGCTGTTGCAATCGGCATAACCACTCAGTGCGGAAATGTTCCCGCTGCTGTTAAGTGGTGCGACTGGATTTACAGTGAAGAGGGCATTCCCACACAGATTTTCGGCAGAGAAGGCGATACCTACACAGTAGAAGAAATTGACGGTGAAAAACACTATGTATACACCGATAAAGTTCTCAAATGGGAAGAAGAAGGCTGGGCATCTCAGGGTCAGGCTATGTATCACTATGGTCTCCCCGCAAACCACCCCGGCTATAACCAGCACAATGATTATGTTATGAACTACTATCAGAAAGATTATGAAAAGGATGCAGTTGTTCAGTGGAATAAAAACACAGAACGCGCAAGAAAGCATGTTCTTCCTGAGCTCAGCCACACGGTTGAAGAGGAAAGCGAAATGACAGATATTATGGAAATGTGTCAGGCTCCCTTCAATGTTCACATCTATGATATAATCATGGGTAAAAAATCCATCGATACATATGAAGAAGGCGTTAAGGAATATATGGATGCCGGATATAGCAGACTTGTTGAAATTAAGCAGGCTGCATATGACAGATACTTGGCAAAAAAAGATAAACTTCTTAGCGAAAAAAAATAATCTTAATATAACTCAAAATCCCAACCTTTTTGGTTGGGATTTTGTTTTTAGAAATTATTAAAAACCCACGCAATGTGCGTGGGTTTTTGCATCTTATTTTATGCAGTTACAATCTTGCTTGCATCCTGAAGACCAAGATATTCAATTGCTTCTTCTCTCATTTTATACTTGAGAATTTTACCTGCAGCATTCATCGGGAATCCATCAACAAATCTGATGTATCTGGGCACTTTGTGCTTTGCGATGTTTGCCACAATGAACTCTCTGAGTTCTTCTTCTGTGAGAGATTCGTTTTCTTTAATCACAACACAAGCCATAGCTTCTTCGCCATATTGCTTGTCGGGCACGCCGATAACCTGAACATCACTAACCTTGGGATGTGTATATATAAAGTCTTCTATCTCCTTAGGATAGAGGTTTTCGCCGCCTCTTATGATCATATCTTTAATTCTGCCGGTGATTTTGAAATATCCGTCAGGTGTTCTTCTTGCAAGGTCTCCTGAGTGGAGCCATCCATCCTCGTCAATTGCGGCAGCTGTTGCAGCAGGCATCTTGTAGTAGCCCTTCATGATGTTGTAGCCTCTTGCCACAAATTCACCATCCACATTGTCGGGAAGCTCTTCGCCGGTTTCAGGGTCCACAATCTTACATTCCACACCGAAAATAGGAGCACCCACAGTGTTGACTCTTGTTTCGATAGAATCGGTTGTCTTGCTCATTGTTGTGGCAGGTGATGCTTCTGTCTGACCGTAGGTTATGCATATTTCGGGCATATGCATTTTCTCTATAACCTCTTTCATGGTCTGAATGGGGCAGGGTGAGCCTGCCATAATGCCTGTTCTCATGTGTGAAAAATCAGTTTTGTCAAAATCTTCATGACCGAGCATTGCAATAAACATTGTCGGCACACCGTGGAAGCAGGTGATTTTTTCTTTTGTTATGCAATCAAGACCACGTCTTGGTGAAAATGCAGGAATTGGCGACATGGTCACACCATGTGTCATCGAAGCTGTCATTGCAAGCACCATGCCAAAACAGTGGAACATAGGCACCTGTATCATCATTCTGTCTGCGGTGGAAAGATCCATACAGTCACCAATAGCTTTACCGTTGTTCACAACATTATAGTGTGTGAGCATAACACCTTTCGGGAAGCCTGTGGTGCCCGAAGTATACTGCATGTTGCACACATCATTTTTGTTAACAGATGCTGCTCTTCGGTACACTTCTTCAACAGGCACTTCATTTGCTTTGGCCATAGCCTTATCCCATGTGTAGCATCCGTCAACTTCACAGTCAACAGTGATAACATTTCTGAGGAAGGGCAGTCTTTTTGAATGAAGCTGCTGTCCGTCTTTGAGGTCTTTAAGCTCAGGACAGAGATCTTTAATGATTTCAACATAGTTGCTTGTTTTATAGCCTTCAATCATAACAAGTGTATGTGTGTCCGACTGCTTCAAAAGATATTCAGCCTCATACACCTTATATGCAGTGTTGACTGTAACAAGCACAGCACCAATCTTAACAGTAGCCCAGAATGTGATATACCATGCAGGCACATTGGTTGCCCATATTGCCACATGGTCACCCTGCTTCACGCCCATTGCAATAAGCGCTCTTGCAAATGTGTCCACATCGTCTCTGAACTCTTTGTATGTTCTTGTGTAGTCAAGTGTTGTATATCTGAAAGCGTACTGATCAGGAAATTCGTCAACCATACGGTCGAGCACCTGAGGAAATGTGAGGTCTATAATGGTTTCTTTCGGCCACACATATTTGCCTGTGCCTCTGAGGTTATCCTGAAGTCTTGCACCGCTTCCGGTAGCACCGGTATACGGTCTCATAAAATCAACGAAATTAGGGAAAATAATGCAGGCATCGGTGAGGTCCGGATACCATCTCTTAACCCATTCGAGTGTTACATACCCCTCATAGTTAATCGACTTGAGCGCAAGCATGATGTCGGTAAGTGGTATATCACCCTCGCCAAGCACTTTATATGTAACCTTTCCGTCTTCGCTCATGCACGAATCCTTAACATGCACGTGCTTAATATATGCACCAAGATTTGTAAGAGTGGTTTCGGGCGATTCACCAAAAAATCTGTACGGATGGTGCACATCCCACAGCGCCGCCACGTTGTCACTTGCCACAGAGTTGAGCAGTGAGCAGAGTCTTCCGGTGTCAGCATACACACCGTTTGTTTCCACAAGGAGAGTAACATTGTTATTCTCTGCATGTGGCACGAGCTCTTTTATTCTCTCGCACACCACATCGTCGTCAACCTCGCCCTCGGGGCTTTCGTGCAAATCGGCAAGAATTCTTATATATTTTGTTCCGAGCTTGGAAGCAATAGATATGTATGATAGAATCTCAGCCTTGGTTTCTCCCCAGGCATCAGATAGTTTCAGGCAGCCTCCGGTCGACAGACACGGGATATCAATCTTCATTTTCTTGAGAACATCAACTGTCTCATCGCAGTTGTCAGGCGAAAATGGAGATTTGGCTTCATCTTCCTGAATGTGACGCACTTCAATTCCGTCAAAGCCCAAATCGGTGGCCATTGTAAAAATATCTTTCCACTCATAATTCGGACAGCAAAGTGTTGAAAATGCAATCTTCATCATACATCATCCTTTCGTAATAATTAAAAATTTAATTTTATTAAATTAAACTTTATTATAACAAATCAAAATCCATGTGTCAACAACACGAAATCCGTTTTATTGACTTTTACCTTATCTGATGGTAAAATAAGTAGTGTATATACAGCATATACGACAAATACAAAAGAAGGGAACGGTATATAATGCCTGTTTCAATTCTCCACATTGCAGATTCTCACATCGGCTCAGTAGTATCTGCATTTTCACCCGACAAAAACATAATTCGTAATCGCGAAATAGAATACACTTTAGTAAACACTCTCAAAAATGCTCATAGCTACGATATCGTACTTATGAGTGGCGATATTTTCGACTCTCCGTCAGCTCCCATTCACCTTGCGGACATGGTACTCAATGCCATTGCATCATGCAGTGACACCCGTTTTTTCTATGCCTGTGGTAATCACGATCCCTACATCAGCCCCGTCATAGACCATTGTGTGCGCAACTGCCCCGACAATCTTCATATCTTCGGCCCTGAATTTCCCGAATATGTTACTTTGCCCGAACTCGGAGCATGTGTTTGCGGCATTTCATTTGCCCAGTCTCATCAGACCGAGCCGCTTTTGGCATCACTCACGCCCTGTGACGAATCCTTGGTCAATATCCTCTGTGTTCATGGCGAACTCACAGAGGGCGACAATGCAATATACAACCCCATATCTCTGCCGCTTTCAGAGCAGGCAGGCTTTGACTATCTGGCCCTTGGCCATGTTCATTCCTTTTCCGGCATAGAAAAATTCGGCAGACTGCACTATGCCTATCCCGGTGTGCCTGAACCACGTGGGTTTGATGAGTGCGGACCTAAAGGATGTATTTGCGGCACTGTCTCCAAAGGTGATATCCGTCTTAAGTTTTCACCTCTTGCAAGGAGGGAATATGTCGATGATATCATCGACATCTCCGATGTTTCCGACTTTGCCGGACTTGTTACAAAAACAAATCGTGCAATAGCTTCAAATGACAATATCTATCGCATCACACTATGCGGCGCGAATAATATGAATTCAATCATTCAGACCGATCACCTCATGTCTTTTTGTGATTCCTTTCACATTTCCATAAGCGATGCCACGACTATGGCTCTTAATCTTGAAGATTATGCCTGTCATCCCACGCTGAAAGGGGAGTGTGCCCGACAGACTCTTTCCATGATGGTAAACTGTGAAGATTCACGCAAAGAGCACTACAAAAAGGCATGCGCCCTTCTGTTTGAACTTTTTGACTCAAAGGGGGCGAAGATGTGACAATAGACAGAATATACATAAAAAACTTTGGCAAGCTGAGCGATCTAACTGTTGCTGCAACTGCCGGTCTCAACATTATATATGCACCGAATGAAAGCGGAAAGAGCACATTCCTTTCTTTCATAAAGTATATGTTTTATGGCACCAAAATGAAAAAGAACAAGGGCGATATGACTTTCAAAGACAAATACATGCCCTGGAACGGTATGCCCATGAGTGGAAGTATAGAATTCACCCACTCCGGCAAAAAATATATAATATCAAGGTCCGATGGTGCTAAAAATGGCAGCAGAAAGCTGGAGGTAAAAGAGCTTTCCACGGGAACGCTTCTGAACATTGATGATCCCGGACGCCACTTTTTTTCAGTTGGTGAAAAGGCTTTTTCCGATTCTTGCTTTGTAAACGACATTTTTTCCCTTACCGACTCCGACGATGACATTCTTACACTTATTTCAAATTCAGGCACAGACACTGCATCATACACAAGGGTAAAAGATGCCCTGGAAGAAAAAATACTTTCTTTATCATCACCAAAGCGTTCAGCTTCTGAATTATCTGTTTTAAATCGCTATTTGAGTGATGAACAGTCAAGGCAGTTAAGCATCAAAAAAGAACTTGGTGATATAACACTTTCCCAGTCGTCGTTTGATAACAAAAAAGAGCTTTTAAAAAAAGAAATCGATCGACTTAATGACATCATAGCCGGAGAAGATACAATGAAGCTCCTTGCCCGTCACTCCGACCTTTCTTTAATGCTTGATGCTGAAATGTCAAATATGCAAAAGTTGAATGCACAGCTTTCATCTCTCGCTGATGAAGGGGAAGAAAAGAATAAAATTATGAATCCGGCAGTGTCGTTATTTTTATTTGTTGTTTTTGCTGTTTTGGGTTTTTTGCTCTTGGTCTTTTTCAAAAACAGCTCTTTCTCTGTTCCGTTTTTCGGTTGTTCTTTTATTTCCCTTGTTCACGCTTTTTCTTCACAACTAAGAAGAAAACGGTCTGACAAAGACAAATCTCAAAAGCACACACTTGAGAATACCATAATTGAACAGATAGAACTTTCTAAGAAGAGAATTTGCGATATTAAGACATCTGTTTCTGAGCTTGAAATGTCACAATCCGACATTTTTCAAAACAAAAACTTACATTCCAATCAAACAAATTCCTTTACAACAGACGAAATAAATGATATAATTCAAAAAAAGGAAAAGTGTGCTGACGAACTTAAAGCCATAACAATGCGCACCGAGTCTCTTGCAAAAAGATATTGTGGGCTTTTAACTGAGCTTGATGAGTGCGAATGTGAGATCAAAAGTCTCAATATCCGCATCTCCGAGGTCAATTCCAAGCTCGAACTTTATCGCACTGCAATGACCATTCTCGACACATCTTTTTCTGTCCTTCGCGACGAGTTTGCACCAAAGCTTTGCTCCGATGCTTTTGAACTTTTATCTTCAATATCTCAGGGCGATTTTGCCGGCCTTGTTTCAAACGAACACTTTGAAGCTTCGGTAAAAATCAACAATGAATATAAAGATGTCAGGTCTCTCTCGGGCGGCACACAGGCACTTGTCTATCTTGCCATCCGCATAGCAGTGTGCAGATATCTTTCACCATATGATGAAGTTCCGGTGTTTTTTGATGATGTTCTTTCAGATTTTGACGATGAAAGATGTCAGAGGATGATGAATGCACTTGGTGATATTTCTCACACGAGGCAGATTTTTCTCTGCACCTGTCGCAGTCGCGAAGCAAAAATCCCCGAAAATTCCAAAAATTCATCACTTATTGTTATAAGAAAGGATGATACAAATGGCCAATGCTGAAATTACACTTGCAAAGGGCAATGTTACAATTCAACCGGAGGTTGTAGCCACAATTGCGGGCTATGCTGCCTCAATGTCATACGGCGTTGTAGGTATGGCATACCGTTCAAAAACAGATAGCGTGGCAAGCCTTCTCAAAAAAGAAAATTTCACTAAAGGTATTAAGGTATATATTACTGAAGATAACAAAATTTCAATTGATATCCATGTTATCATTGAATATGGTGTAAACATCAATGTTATAGGCAAGAGCATAATCAAAAATGTAAAATATCAGGTAAGCCATATGACATGTCTTGATGTTGAAAATGTCAATGTTTGTGTGGAAGGCTTCAGGGTTGGAGAAGAACAGGAGTGAGTCAATTGATAAGAGAAATAGGCGCTAAAACTTTTGTAGATATGCTCATATCCGGTGCCAACAACCTTATAAACAACAAACAAAAGGTTGACGAAATGAATGTCTTTCCGGTTCCCGACGGTGACACAGGCACCAACATGTCAATGACAATGAGAGCATGTGTTGTAGGGGTAAAGAAGGCTGCCGATTCCACTATTTCCGATGTGGCAGTGTCACTTGCCAACGACACTCTCCGTGGTGCCCGAGGCAATTCAGGTGTTATATTGTCACAGCTCATGAGAGGCTTCAAAAAGGCATTCTCGGGTAGCACCACCTCCGATGTGGAGCTTTTTGCCAAAGCTTTCAAAGCTGCTGCCGACAGTGCATATCGTGCAGTTATGAAACCCACCGAGGGCACAATACTTACCGTTGCGCGCGAAATGAGCGAATGTGCAGTATCATGTGCCGGTCAGATAGAAGATTTTGAAGAATTTTTTGCTCTTGTTACCGACGCCGGCAACAAGGCTTTGGCGCGCACTCCCGAACTTTTGCCCAAACTTAAGCAGGCAGGCGTGGTAGATGCAGGCGGCCAGGGTCTCATGTACATTGTTGAGGGAATGTATTATTTCATTTCCAAAGGCAAAATAATTGAGCTTTCAGAAACCGATGAAGAAACTCCCGTACACTCCGATGCCCACGAAGAAGAAATCCGCTTTGCATATTGCACCGAGTGTATTGTTGATAAAAAAGAAAAAGGCAAATCTGCCTTTCAGTTCAAAGCCAATGTTGAAAAGCTCGGCGACAGCATGGTTTTTGTCGATGATGATGACATTGTAAAGCTTCACATCCACACCAACGAGCCTAACATCGTACTTGGTGAAGCACTCAAAGTCGGTTCGCTCGCAACAGTCAAAATAGAAAACATGCGTGCTCAGCATAGCGAAATTATAAAGGCAAAGGAAGCGGATGCCAAGAGTGCTCCCGAAACTGAAAAAACCAAATATGCCTTTGTTTCTGTTGCAGTGGGCGAGGGCATTACAGGCATGCTCTCAGAACTCGGTGTTACTGCAGTAATCGAGGGTGGTCAGACCATGAACCCCAGCACAGATGATATTTTAAGTGCCATTGAAACTATAAATTCCGACAACATATTTGTTTTCCCAAATAACAAAAACATCATCATGGCATCACAGCAGGCGGCCAAGCTCACCGACAAAAATGTTATAGTTGTTCCAACAACAGCTGTGACTCAGGCAATGAGCTGCATGCTTGTGTTCGACGAAGATGCCGATGCCGATGCAAATGTCAGTGCCTTTGAAGATGTAATTTCTTCTGTCAGAAGTGCTCAGGTCACCATAGCAGTGAGAGACACCTCCTATGATGATATAGTCATAAATGAAGGTGACTTTTTAAGCATCGTCGATGGCAAGATAAAAGCTTCCTGCGAGACTCCTGCCATTGCCGCGACTTCTGCGATAGACCTTATGACAGACGACACCTCAGGCACCATTTCGATTTTCTACGGAGCCGATGTATCAGAAGAAGATGCCGAAGCTCTGGCAGAAACAATAGAAGAAAAATATCCGGACTGTGATGTGCTTGTAAACCAAGGCGCACAACCTGTCTATCACTATCTGATATCAGTCGAATAATATTACATGAGAAGATGCCGCATGCGGCATCTTCTTGCAAAATAAGGGGAAAATCCATGAAACAATCCATTCTTTCCCAAACTGAATATCTCAAATCACCCATCACTGTGCTGAAAGGCATCGGCCCCAAAAAAGCACAGCTCTTTTCACGCCTCGGCATAAATACCGTTTGGGATTTGTGCTATTATTTTCCGACAGGCTACGATGACAGACGAAAGGTGTGTTCCATAGGTGAATGTGTGCAAGGCGAACTATGCTGCATAAAGGTTCGTCCTGCTTGCCAGATTGTAGAACGCAGACTCAAACAAAAGCTCTCACTCTTTTTACTTTATGCAACCGATGGATTTGACACCATAACTGTCAAATGGTTTTCTGCACCGTTTTCCAAACCAAAACTTCAGTCAGGAAAGCTTTACAATATCTATGGCTCCATGTCTTCCAAAGGCGGCAAAAAAGAATTTGAACTCCGCTACATAGAAGATGCCGAAAACCCCCGCTATACAGAAGCCATTGTTCCTGTCTACCGTGCCACATCAGGACTCACCTCCAAGGCAATTGCAGAGGCAGTAGCAAATGCTCTTGAACCGGTAAGTTCCCTTGATGATTGCATCCCGTCAGATATATTGCAAAAAAACAATCTCATCTCCATTTACGATGCAGTTCGAGCTATGCATGCTCCCCCCGACATGCAATCTCTTGCCCGGGCTCATGACCGTCTTGCTTTTGAGGAGCTTTTTGTGCTCAGCCTTGCACTTTCGTCGCTCAAGAGAAGACAAGCCGACAAAGAAGGCATAGTAATAAATGCAACCGGCTCTGTCAGAGACTTTGCATCAAGACTTCCGTTCACTCTCACCGACGGACAGAAAATGGCTATAAATGATATCTGCTCCGATTTTAAATCCGGCAGACCAATGAACAGACTCCTTCAGGGTGATGTTGGCTGCGGCAAAACTGCTGTGGCTGCAGCAGCAATGTATGCTATGGCTGCCTCGGGCTATCAGTCTGCATTTATGGCTCCCACCGAAATTCTTGCTTTTCAGCATTACGATACTCTCCAAAAACTTCTTGGTAACAGTGTGCGAATAGCTCTTTTCACTTCATCAACCAGACAAAAAGCAAAGCTTGCAGATGACGTAGCAAATGGGGAATATGATGTTGTCATAGGTACTCATGCCCTCATCGAAGATAAAATCACTTTTCAAAATCTTGCACTTTGCATAGTCGACGAACAACATCGCTTCGGAGTCAATCAAAGGGCATTGCTTTCTTCCAAAGGCAAACTCTGTCACATGCTTGTTATGAGTGCCACACCCATTCCTCGCACCCTCTCTCTCATTCTTTATGGTGACCTCGACATCTCCGTAATCAAAACCATGCCAAAGGGCAGACAAAGTGTCGACACATACCACATAAATGGAAAAATCAAAGAAAGAGCCTATGGCTTTGTGAGAAAAGAAGTTGAAGCAGGACACCAGTGCTACATTGTGTGCCCCCTCGTCGAAGATTCCGAATCAATTGAGGCGTCATCTGTTGAAAATACCGTCGAGGCTCTTAAAAACGGTGTACTCTCAGGCATAAGTGTAGCATGTGTTCATGGCAAAATGAAAGCCGATGAAAAAGATGATGTCATGATGCGCTTCAAAAATAATGAGATAAGTGTTCTTGTTTCCACCACTGTCATAGAGGTTGGAGTCGATGTTCCCAATGCCACAGTTATGATGATTGAAAATGCCGAGCGCTTTGGCTTGTCTCAGCTTCATCAGCTCAGGGGCAGGGTAGGCAGAGGCGATGCCAAGTCATATTGCATTCTTGTCTCCGAAGCAAACAGTGACAACTGCAAGGAACGAATGAAGATTATGACAGAGAGCACCGATGGTTTTGTCATTTCACAAAAAGACCTCGAACTCCGTGGAAGCGGACAATTCTTCGGCACCCGTCAGCATGGCATACCCGAGCTCAAAATTGCCAATCTTTTTTCCGACAGCCTCATCCTGCAAAAAGCAACAGAATCAGTCTCGCAAATACTTGCAAACGATCCTTCTCTGTCTTCTCCGTCTTTGGAGGGTATAAAGATGCGAATAGATAATCTGTTTTCAGAATTTGATGGCAATAATATATTTAATTAGTATATTACATTATTGTTAATAATTTTCAGATTTGGTTGAATAATCAATATCTTGTGTTATAATTAATAATAAAACTATATTTTGAGGTGTTCTATGTTTGACAAATTGTCATTTATTGAAGATAGATTTTCGTTTTTGGAAAAGAAGATTTCCGATCCCGAAGTGATTGCCGATCAGGCCGAGTGGCGAAAGCTTTGCAAAGAACATTCCGACATTTCCCCCATTGTTCAGAAATATCGTGAATATAAAGGCTTTGCAGAAAACATAGACGAAGCTGCACTGATGCTTGCCGATCCCGATCTCACGAGAGACGATAAAGAAATGATAGAACAAGAGGTTGCCCACAGTAAAAGGCAAATCGACATCATCTGTGAAGAGATAAAAATTCTTCTTCTTCCTAAAGATCCCAATGACGACAAAAACGTCATTGTCGAAATAAGAGGCGGCACCGGTGGTGATGAAGCGGCACTTTTTGCTGCCGATCTTCTCAGAATGTACTCAATGTATGCCGAAACAAAACACTGGAGGGTTGAACTTCTTTCGTCAAACGAAACCGACATTGGCGGCTACAAAGAAGTCACCTTTGCCATAAATGGCGACAGTGCCTATTCCCGTCTCAAGTTCGAAAGTGGAGTTCATCGTGTTCAGCGTATTCCCTCCACCGAATCCGGCGGCAGAATTCACACCTCTGCTGCAACAGTTGCAGTGCTTCCCGAGGTTGAAGATGTAGAGGTCGAAATCAATCCTGGTGACCTTCGCATAGATGTTTTCAGAGCAGGTGGCCCGGGTGGTCAGTGTGTAAACACCACCGACTCGGCAGTTCGTATAACCCACCTCCCCACTGGTGTTGTGGTTTCCTGTCAGGACGAAAAATCCCAACACAAAAATAAAGACAAAGCTATGAAAATTCTTCGCTCAAGAGTATATGACATGATGCTCAAAGAGCAAAATGATGCCATATCTCAGGAAAGAAAGAGTCAGGTCGGCTCGGGCGACCGCAGCGAGCGCATTCGCACCTACAACTTCCCGCAAGGCCGTGTCACCGACCATCGCATTGGTCTTACTCTCCATAAAATCGATGCAATCATGAACGGTGATCTCGACGAAATCATCGATTCCCTCATTACCTCCGACCAAAGCGAAAAGCTAAAAAATCAGAATTAACTGGAGTGTTTTCATGAATACAAACATCATCACTGCCGATGGAATAGAGCCTGCCGCAGTGTGTATAAAAAATGGTGGCACGGTTGTATTTCCAACCGAAACTGTCTACGGACTCGGCGCCGATGCATTCAGTGATGAAGCCATCTCAAAAATATACAAGGCAAAGGGCAGACCGTCCGACAATCCTCTTATCGTCCACATTTCCGACCTGTCTCAGCTTTCACTTCTTACCGACGATATAAACCACAGAGCAA
Source organism: Clostridia bacterium (assembly GCA_045586905.1). Lineage (GTDB taxonomy): Bacteria > Bacillota > Clostridia > UMGS1810 > UMGS1810 > RGIG1828. The sequence goes on along the minus strand of JAZNBF010000054.1, from coordinate 11,450 downwards.
AGCTTCTCATGGATAATTTCTGGCCCGGTCCTCTCACACTCATTTTCCGTAAGCTTCCTTCCGTAAGCTCAAGCGTCACTGCAGGACTCGACACAGTTGCTGTCCGTTTCCCGTCAAATCCCATAGCTCAGAAGCTTATCTCACTCTCGGGTACACTTGTCGCTGCTCCAAGTGCCAATCTTTCGGGTAGCCCAAGTCCCACTATATGCTCTGATGTTATAGACGATTTAGATGGCAGAGTAGACTACATAATCGATGGCACAGGCTGCGAGATTGGCCTCGAATCCACCGTTGTCGATATCTCAGGTCCAAACACCATAATTCTTCGTCCTGGCGGAGTTACTCTTGAAATGATACAAACACTCATCCCCGATGCTGAGCTTGACTCCGGCCTTATTGATGACAAAGCAGTTCCCAAATGCCCCGGACTCAAATATACTCACTATTCTCCAAGGGCAAATGTTATTGTTGTCCGTGGTGAAAAGGAGGCTGTAAGAGAGTATATCAAAGCTCAACTCGAAAAAAATACAAATTGTGGAGTTCTCACATATAAAGGCGGCACCTATGAAAATGCAAATCTTATTTTAGACGCCGGTTGCAACATGGAAGAATATGCCCACAATCTCTTTTCCCATCTTCGCACCTTCGATAAGCACAACATCGAAACCATCTATGCCGAATTCATGCCCGAAGCCGGCATGGGCACAGCTGTACGCAACAGACTTTACAAATCTGCCGGTCATAACATAGTTGAGGTATAACTTTATGAAAATTATTTTCGTTTGCACGGGCAATACCTGTCGCAGTCCTATGGCCGAAGGTTTTTTCAATATGCTTTGTGCCAAAAATAAAAAACCTGACATCTGCGCCATATCCCGTGGCACTTTTGCCCAAAACGGTGCACCTGCTTCTCGGTTTTCCGTGATTTCAGCATCCGAGCTTGGTGCCGACATAAGCACTCACACTTCTGCACCTCTCACGCATGAAGACGCCTTTTCGGCAGACTGTATTTTCACAATGACCAAAGCTCACAAAGACCTTATAGTCAGTGCTTTTCCTGAGCTTTCTGCCAAAGTTTTTTCAATATCAGAATTTTTGTCGTGTCCCGATGTTGCCGACCCATACGGAGGCGATCTTTCAGTTTACAGAGAATGTGCAAAAGAGATTTTTGACATAACAGAGAAAATTTATAATAAATTAACCGGTAAATGACAATGAACATTCACTATGATAATTTGAAAGAAGAATATCTCGACAAAATAGCAGCTCTCGACAAAATGTGCTTCACTCTTAACTGGAGCAGGGAGCTTTTTGCGTCCGAACTCACCAATCCCCATGCTCATTATATCTTAGCTTTTCTCGGTGACGAGCTCGTAGCCTATGGAGGCATAATCTCAGTAGCAGGCGAGGGGAGCATCACAAACATTGCAGTGCATCCCGACTACCGACACCGTGGCATTGCATCTTCTATTCTCCAAAATCTCATTTCACAAACTGCCGATGACCATCTCGAATTTATAACTCTCGAAGTCCGCGAGTCAAATACAAATGCAATAAAACTTTATGAAAAATTTGGTTTCAAAAAAGTAGGAAGCCGCAAAAACTACTATTATGACAATCACGAAACAGCACTTCTCATGACAAAATTTTTAAATTAAGGCGGTGAAGACATGTCTTTAATACTTGCAATAGAATCATCCTGTGACGAAACTGCCGCAGCCGTTGTTAAAGATGGAAGAACGGTTTTATCCAATGTAATTTCATCTCAGATTGAAACCCACAAAAAATTCGGAGGCGTTGTGCCCGAGGTTGCATCCCGCAAACACCTTGAAGCTGTCAATCCGGTAATTGAGCAGGCCATAAATGATTCGCACGTATCTCTTTCCGACATCGACTATATAGCAGTCACCTATGCACCCGGTCTTGTCGGAGCACTTTTGGTTGGGGTGTCAGCAGCAAAAGCTCTTTCTCTTTCGCTGGGTATCCCTCTCATTGGTGTCCACCATATCCGTGGTCACATATGTGCCAATTTTATCGAACATCCCGAGCTTACACCACCATTTGTTTGCCTTGTTGCATCAGGTGGTCATAGCCACATAGTTCACGTTAAAGACTACACCGATTTTGAGGTTTTAGGTCAGACGCGTGATGATGCCGCAGGCGAAGCTTTTGATAAGGTTGCAAGGGTTTTAGACCTTGGATATCCGGGCGGACCTAAAATAGATGCACTTGCCAAAGAAGGCAATGAAGATGCTATCCCTTTCAAAAAAGTAAAATTCGCAGACAACCCCTTGGATTTCAGCTTCAGTGGCATAAAAACAGCTGTTATAAATCATTGCCACAATATAGAACAAAAAGGTGAAGAAATAAACAAAGCAGACCTTGCCGCAAGCTTTCAGAAAAGTGTTTGTGAGGTCATGGTCGATCATCTCATAGAAGCTGCAAGGCAAACCGGATGCAACACACTGGCTCTCGCAGGTGGAGTGGCGTGCAATTCAAGACTTCGCAAGGAGCTGTCATCACGGTCCGACGGATACAAAATATACTATCCTTCACCCATACTTTGTACCGACAATGCTGCCATGATAGGCTGCAGTGCCCACTATGAAGCTCTTAAATCAAACTTTGCCGATCTGTCGCTCAATGCCATTCCTTATCTTGGAATAGATTTAAAATAATTACTGTCTGTATCAAGAGACCGCCATTCCGACGGTCTTTTTTGTTATAACACACAAAATTTATCTCTTTACAATAAATAACTACATGTGCTATAATTAATATATCTTGGCTAAGTATGGAGGTAGGCAAATGGATGCCATAAAAATTACAGGCAGTAAAGATGTTTTTACTGTTGAGACAAGCTTTGTCGACAAATACATAAAGGATGTCAATCCTTCCATCATAAAAGTATACATATATCTCGCACGTCATCTTGTGTCCCAGAGGGAACTCACCCTCGATATCATTGCAGAAGAAACCGGCCTCATGAAAACCGATGTTGTCAATGCTCTTAAATTTTGGGACAAAAGGGGCGTTATTTCCTATACTTCTTCTTCCATAGAACTTTTACCGATTTCCGACAAAGAAACTTCTGCCGAAGAAAAGACAGCACCAAAAGAAGAATTGAAAAAAGCTCCTCTTCTTCCTCCAAACACCTCTGTTTCATCATCCTACAAGGCGGCAAATGTTATCAAAACCGTTACTTCCGACGAAAAACTTGCCCATTTATTTGCTATAATCAGCCAGATTCTCAACAAAGCTCTCAGCCCAAATGACTATCGCATCATATATAGCTTCATCGACTATCTCAAGCTTCCCGAACAGGTCATAATTGTTTTGTTTGAATATTGTGTATCTGTTTCGCAAACCAATATGCGCTACATAGAAAAAGTAGCCTATTCGTGGGCAGACAAAGGCATAAACACTCCAAAACGTGCAGTTGAGCATGTAGCAAAGCTGACTAAGGAACAGTCGGTTTTGTCTTCCTACAAAAAGAAATTCAAAATTCAGGGCCGTGATTTTTCCGACACAGAAGCCGGTTTTATTCTGTCCTGGATCAATGAATACAAGGCAAGTGAAGAATTGATTATGAAGGCCTTTGATGCTGCAATCATGAACACAGGCAAAATTTCTTTCAGCTACATGGATACCGTCATAAAAAACAGCATCTCAGGCAGTACTCCTCAGAGCAATGAAGGTCTTTCTTCCAATGTCCGTAAAAGCTCATTCCGTAACTATCCTTCTTCGTCGTCGGTGGGCGAAATAGAGAAGAAAATGATAGAAAAAATGATGTCAAAATTCGGAGGTGACGACGATGCAATCAATCAGTGATATTCACTCCCGTATATTAGCAGAATATGATGCTCTCAGTAATCAATACAAAGGTGAAGAAAAAGCCTGGCTTGATGATCTTTACATCTCTTTTCCCGAGATAGCTTCCATCGATTCTTCCATCGCGTCACTTGCGGTAAAAAGCGCCAAAGCAATCATCGACGGCAAATTTTCCGAAAAGGAAGCAGCCGACTTTGTAAAAAGCGAGGCAGATCGTCTGAAAGAGGAAAGACGCGAGTTTTTTTCAAAAAATGGCATTGCAGAATATATGCCTGACTATGCATGTCCCTTGTGCAAAGACACAGGCTTTTCTCCCGATGGCAAAAAATGCAGCTGCTATATTCAAAAGATAAGACAATATCTCACCTTCCCGGGCGAAAGAGGCAAAAATTCCAATTTAGAAAGTGCCTCGTTCGACAGTTTTGAACTTTCATACTATCCAAACCATATCGATCCCGACCTTGGAGTATCTCCCCGTAAAATTATGAGGGCAGTATTTGCCGAATGCTCCAAATTTGCCAATTCTTTCTCGGGCGAAGGCTCGGGCAATCTTTTGCTTTGTGGTCCGTCGGGACTTGGCAAAACTCTCATGGCATCATCAATTGCAAATGCAGTAGCTGCCAAAGGCTATCTTTCAATATATAAGTCATCATATAAACTGTTTCAGTTCATGGAAGACTATAAATTTTCCAAAATTGACCGCGATACCTATGGTGTTACATATGACTCGCTCTACGATTGCGATCTTTTGGTGATAGACGATTTTGGCACAGAGTTCATCACATCCTACACACAGTCAGCCTTTTTCGATCTTCTGAGCACCCGTCTTGATTGCGGCAAATCAATTGTCATAAGCACCAATCTTCCCCTGGAGAAGATTTCTGAAATCTATCAGGAGAGGGTAATGTCAAGGCTGAAAAACGAATTTGAAGTTCTCCGCTTTGCAGGAGAGGACATTCGTGCAATAAAAAACAAATAAGGAGCAAAAAATGCTTTTATCCGATAAATGGCAAGACTATACACTAATAGACGCATCCGACGGTCAGAAGCTCGAAAAATGGGGCAATTTCTATCTTGTCCGTCCCGATCCTCAGGCCATCTGGTCGGTGCGCACCGAGAAAAAACTGTGGCAGAGTGCCGATGCGATATATCACCGAAGCAAAGCCGGAGGCGGCTCGTGGGAATATCGCACCAAGCTTCCTTCTGCATGGCAGATTAACTATGGCAAACTCACCTTCAATGTTAAACCTATGGGTTTCAAGCACACAGGCATTTTTCCCGAGCAGGCAGCCAACTGGGATTTTATCATCGACAAAATCTCCTGTGCCAACCGTCCCGTTAAGGTGCTCAACCTTTTTGCCTACACAGGTGGTGCAACAGTTGCCGCAGCATCAGCAGGCGCAGAGGTTGTTCATGTTGATGCCGCCAAAGGCATGGTCAACTGGGCAAAAGAAAACGCCGCATCATCAGGACTTGGTGATGCTCCCATCCGCTATATTGTTGACGATTGCGTCAAATTTGTAGAACGTGAAATCCGTCGTGGCAATAAATATGATGTAATCATCATGGATCCTCCCACCTATGGCAGAGGTCCAAAGGGCGAACTCTGGAGGTTCGAAGACGAGCTTTTTGGTCTTGTCACCAAATGTACACAGGTTCTTTCCGATAGCCCGCTCTGCTTCATTGTCAATTCCTACACAACGGGCATCTCACATACAGTGGTGTCCAACGTGCTTTCATATCTCATAAAGTCCCGTCATGGCGGCGAAATAGTTTCCGACGAGCTCGGACTTTTAATGACATCAAATTCTTTGCCTCTGCCTTGTGGTTACACAACAAGGTGGTTTTCAAAATAAATTCCCCGGAGTGATTTTCCTTGATTGAAGTAAAAAACATGACATATTTCTACACCGGCGAAGATGAAATTCGTGAGCTGGTGCTCAGTAACTTAAATCTCACAATCAAAAAAGGCGAATTTGTAGCAGTTCTTGGACGCAACGGTTCAGGCAAATCCACCTTTGCAAAACATCTCAATGCAATCTTTGTCCCCACCGAAGGCAAGGTCTACATCGACTCCGTCGACACTTCCGATCCTCAAAGATTATGGGATGTCCGCAGCAAAGTTGGCATGGTCTTTCAAAACCCCGACAATCAGATTGTCGCATCCATTGTCGAAGAGGATGTAGCTTTTGCACCCGAAAACCTTTCGGTTCCCTCCGAGGAAATTCGCAAAAGGGTAGACGATGCACTCTCAGTTGTCGGCATGACCGAATACAAAAACCATGCTCCCCATATGCTCTCAGGTGGTCAGAAGCAGAGAGTGGCCATAGCAGGCATCCTTGCCATGAAACCCGATATTATTGTTATGGACGAGCCCACTGCCATGCTCGATCCCATAGGCAGACGCGAGGTTATCAGAACCATAGAAGAGCTTAATCAGACTTATGGAATAACAATTATTCTCATTACTCACAACATGGACGAGGCAGTAAAGGCACAAAGAATTGTTGTTATCGATAGCGGAAAGGTTATCATCGACAATACCACCAGAAATGTATTTAAAAATGTCGATCTTTTAAGACAAATAGGTCTTGATGTACCTCAGGCAAGTCTTTTTGCCCACGAACTCAGAAAAAAAAGTCTTGACATACGCGAAGATGTACTGACCGTTGATGAATGTACAGAGGAGATATACAAGCTATGCCGATAATTGCACAAAATGTCAGCTACACCTACGGCAAAGGCACACCCTTTGAAAAAAAGGCGCTCGACGATATATCCTTCACCATAGAAGATGGTGATTTCATAGCACTTATAGGACACACCGGTTCAGGCAAATCCACACTCATTCAGCTCCTTAACGGACTTTTGAAGCCTGATGATGGCAGTGTGTTTGTTAATGGTGTCAATTTATCCGATTCAAAAACCGATCTCAAAAAGATAAGAAGCACCGTCGGCATTGTTTTTCAGTATCCCGAATACCAGCTTTTTGAAGAAACTGTCTATAAAGATATCGCCTATGGTCCTGCCAATTTTGGCAAATCTCCCGAAGAGATTGCTCTTATCATCGACGATGTTTTACCTCTTGTTGGACTCGATTCCGACATTTTAGATAAATCCCCCTTCGAGCTTTCAGGTGGCCAGAAAAGACGAGTTGCCATAGCGGGAGTTCTTGCTATGGAGCCGGACGTTCTCATTTTAGACGAACCCACTGCCGGACTCGATCCCGAAGGAAGAGGTGACCTTCTCAGGTCCATCAAAAACCTTCACGACCAAAAAGGTACCACTGTCATCTTAGTTTCTCACAGCATGGAAGATGTTGCCAACACCGTCGAAAAGGTTATGGTCATCTCCGATGCCCATCTTCTGTCATTTGGCTCTGTTGCCGATGTTTTCAAGGATTCGGCCGCAATGAAAAGCATTGGACTCAATGTGCCTCAGGTCACCCGTGTAGTAAACCATCTCAAACAAAAGGGCATAGACCTCGGTGACGGTATCTACACAGTCGATGCGGCTGTCGACGCAGTTTTAAGATATCTTAAGGAGGGTGGCAAATGCTGAAAGATATAACCTTAGGTCAATATTTCCCTCTCGATTCTGTCATCCACAAAATCGATCCCCGCTTTAAGATAATTTTCACCCTTTTGTACATTGTCCTTGTTTTCTTTGCCGATTCACTTCTGGGTTATGCCTTCCTCTTTGTTTTCAGCTTTATTCTCATAAAGCTTTCAAAGGTTGGTTTTGTTCCCATTTTCAAATCACTCAAGCCTCTGCTTTTCATCATAAGCTTTACTGCCATCATAAATATTTTCTTCACCGGTGGCGAAAATGTAATTTTAAAATGGAAAGCAATCACAATCACCTCCGATGGTCTGATAAATGCGGCAAACATGGCACTGAGGCTCATTTTTCTTGTGATAGGCAGCTCTCTTTTGACCTATACCACATCACCCATAATGCTCACAAACGGTATAGAGAGATTGCTTTCGCCTTTCTCTAAAATAGGTCTTGCATCACACGAAATTGCAATGATGATGACCATTGCCCTCCGTTTTATTCCCACACTTTTAGAAGAAACCGAAAAAATCATAGTGGCACAAAAGGCGCGTGGTGCCGATTTTGAAAGTGGCAATATTTTTCGCAGGGCAAAGGCTCTTGTTCCCGTACTCGTTCCTCTTTTTATAAGCTCTTTCCGCAGGGCCGACGAGCTTGCCACAGCCATGGAATGCAGATGCTATCGAGGCGGCGACAAGCGTACCTCTCTCACACAGCTTCGCCTTGGCCGGATCGATTGGATATCAGCCTTTGTGATGCTTTTATTCAGTGTGGTAATTATTGTAATAAATCTTATGAATTTAAAAATATTAGGATTATGATATGAAAAACATCAAACTCATCTTACAATATGATGGTACCATTTACCATGGCTTTCAGATTCAACCCGATGTAATAACCATTCAGGGAGTTTTAGAAGATACCATCCTGAAGCTTTTAAATGAAAAGGTTCACATATATGGATGTAGCCGCACCGACGCAGGTGTACATGCAGTGCGCTACGTGGCAGGCTTTATGCTTTCCACTCCCATTCCACCTGAGAAAATTGCCTTTGTCATGAACAATGCTCTTCCGCCCGACATTCGTATTCTGTCTTCCGAAGAGGTCTCAGCCGATTTTCATCCAAGGTTTTCATGCCTTGCAAAAACATATCGCTATGTCATAAACACCGACCCCGAGGCAGATGTTTTTTCCAAAAACTATGAGTGGCAACTGAGGCATAGTCTCGATGTCGAAGCGATGCAAAATGCTACAAAACACATAATAGGGGAGCACGACTTCCGTTCATTCATGACCACGGGCCCCGAAATGGAAAACACCGTCCGTAATGTTCATTCTCTCGATGTTACCACCGAAGATAAACATATAAAAATATACATAAAAGCCGATGGCTATCTCTACAATATGGTGCGCATAATAACCGGCACTTTGGTCTCGGTGGGCGAGGGCAGGATATCGCCCGACTATGTAAAAGAAATAATAGCCAAAAAAGACAGAAACTTTGCAGGCCCCACAGCTCCTCCGCATGGACTTGCACTTTATGAAATCTATTACTAAAGGAGAATTTTGTGATGAATGATTCCATCCATCCCGAAAATAATGATAACGTTCAGCCTCAGAATGAAGAGGTGAACAAATCTGACATCGCCGAATCATCCGAACATACAGAAAACAACCCAAATGCAGAAAAAGAACTTCCTGATGGAAATTCTGAGCCCAATGAAGCATGTGAAGATACACAAAGCTCATATAATGATAGTGATGAAGTCGTTTCCGATGACACTGGTTATGAAGCTGATGGTGAGCCAGAAGAAGAATTCACTCACTCTTCCCATAGCAAAATCCAATCTCCGAAAAAAATCGATGATGTTTTATCAAAGCTCAGACTTTTTCTGGCAAATGCTATCTATTCCTTTTTAAAGCTTGATAAGAAGAAAAGGAACAAACTCATTGCCACCTACACCATAGTCTTTGTTTTGGTTGTTTTGGTTCTTACTGATATCATTCCCGTTTTGCCAAACAGCTATCACCGTTCCTATGTCGGCAATCAATACACCGTAGGCGACACCGGCCGAAGCACAATCGCAAGCTACCGTAAAGGCGTTATCTATGCCCACGATGGCTCGGTAATGTGTTTCGGACCCGACATGAAGCTTTTGTCTGAGATTGATACCTTCTCCGGCACACCATTTGTCCGTACAAATGGAGACGGAGCGATTGTGTATGCCAAAAATGGCAACAAAGCTCTTGTTATGACATCTGAAAAGAATCAGAAAATCGTGACTTCCGAAGAAACAATAATTTCAGCCTCGGTCAATGAAAAAGGTGACCATATCCTTGTCACAAAGGAAGCAGGTTACACAGCTTGTGTCAGCGCTTCTGACTATGATTCCAAATCCATATACAAGTGGCACACAGGCAATAATATTTTAGACACCGCAATTTCTCCGAACGGTCGCAGCATTGTAGCGTCTGTCATAGAGTATTCAGACACTTCGCTCTATACTAAGCTTGTTTTTTTAGATGTGACAAGAAAAGATCCTGTCATGGAAATACCTCTCGATTCCAATCTCGCAATGGAGCTTGTATTTTTCGACGATAACACAGTTTTAGCAATTGGAGACAGCTTCACCACAGCCTACACTCCGGGGGGCAATCAGAAATGGCAGATAGACTATGATGGCAAACTGCTTAAAACATACGATATCTCCGAAGATGGCACAGTGGCTTTCCTTTTCAATCGTTATAATTCTTCTCTGAGCGAATCCTTTGTCGAAATATATAGCACCCGTGGCAAAAGAGTTGGCAGCTATCAAAGCTCCGAGAATGTGCGAAGCATAAGCCTTAACAATAACTACTGCCTCCTTGTTTTAGATGGCTTTACTGTTTTACTCGACTCCGACGGAGATGTAAAAAAGACAAAAAAATTAAACAAAGAGTATTTTGGTTTAGAACTCTATCAAAACTATAATTTTGCACTTGGCACTGCCAGTGGTGTGGTCGAAACAGTATCTGTGAGACATTAAAATTAACCGGGGTGACCGTAATGTATGACATATTAATAATTGTAATTCTGTTTTTGTCTTTCATATTAGGCTTAAAAAAGGGTTTTGTAAAAACTGCTTTTTCAATGCTTTCTCTTGTTGTATCATCACTTCTTGTGTATTTTCTCTACGATCATTTTCTTGGGTATTTTGCATCGTCTGAAGGTGGCAAGCTGATTTCACAATATATTGCCGAAAATTATAACGGTATATTTTCCGAACAGATTTCAGCTGTTGTGGTCTCGGCAGCTGCACTTGTTTTGCTCTATTTTATAGTAAAAATTCTTTTAAAGTTCCTTGTTGGCATTTTAGAACTTTTGTCAAAACTTCCGCTTATAAACACCCTCAACAAGTTTCTCGGTGGTGCAATCGGTTTAGTCTTTGGCGCAATTGTTGTGGTTATCATAACCAACATAGCCTGTGTCATACCGTCTGTTTCACCTTATGTTGAATCATCGAAAATTGTTGAAGCGACAAGTATTTTGTTTGTGTCAGTCGTATAAATAATTTTTGAAAAAACACCTTGCAATATCAGTTTCTTTGTGTTATAATACACAGGTCAGTTTAATACTAGCCGGTGTGATGGAATTGGCAGACGTGCGAGACTCAAAATCTCCTGGTAGCAATACCGTGTCGGTTCGACCCCGACCACCGGCATCGAAAGAAACGACAATTTTCTTAAAGAAAGTTGTCGTTTCTTTTGTTCTATTCTCTTTTCGCTTTTCTCTCTTCACTTTTCACTAAAAATTGTCGTTTTCAGATAAAAGATAAGAGAGAATAGATAAGAGAAAAGGTAGTTTTGCTCACGCAAAACAAATTTTATAATGCATCTTTTTAGTTCTGCTTTCCAGAAAAAACGACTTGTTTCGACAAGTCGTGTTTTTGATCTTTGCCTATTGTGCTCGGCGCAGATTTAAGGCAAATAAAATATTACTGAAATCATTAGAAATTTTGAAAAAAATATTGAATAAAAAAATAAATGTAGTATAATAAGAAAGAAATTGAAATTTGGAGTTGAGT
>JAZNBF010000053.1:0-11890 GCA_045586905.1 Clostridia bacterium | reverse complement strand
AGTTCTCCCCTGAAACCCCTCTCTTTCGCTTGATTTCAGCTGTCGGCTTTTCTTCGTAAGCTTTGTGCCATTGGCGACGCGCAGAAATCTTCTGCGCCACCAATTAAAATCGCACAAAAATAATGGAAATGATTTTATTTTGTGCGATTTTGCACTTTACTTACTCGAAAAGCGTACGCCATCTGAAATGATGCGAGTTTCTGAGAGATTAGTGAGTGCGATAAGGGGAATATATTTAAAAATATAATTTACTTAAATTTGTTACTTTCTTCAAAGTGTTTCCCCAGAAATTCTCTGAGCGAGGTGTTTCCTCGGAGAAACCTCGCATTTTTCGCAAAGCGAAAAAGCGCCAGTTTAGGAGAGAAAATGCCGAGCGTCTCACATAGGCGGGTTTACTGAAGGATTAGCGAGTGCGATAAGGGGAATATATTTAAAAATATAATTTACTTAAAATAGTTACTTTTTTAGAAGTCTAAAACTTATAATACCACTTAATGAAAATCCCATTTAAACTTTGGGGAAATGCGCATATTTTTTATGGTGCAAGCTTTTTGAAGCGAGCAAAGAGTAAATTTGATTGAATAAAATCAGTTCCCTTATTATCAATCAAATTTAGCAGTGTTTGCAAAAGACTTTTGCAAGTCACTGCGTGCTCAAAGCGAGCGAAAAAAGCCAACATAAAAAATCAAGCGCAAAGAGGGGGTTACGGGGGACCTTCCCCCGTAAAATAAAATCTTGCATTTTTGCAAAGCAAAAAGCACCAATTTCGGAGAGGAGATGCCGAGCGACTCACATAGGTGGGTTTACTGAAGGATTAGCGAGTGCGATAAGGGGAATATATTTAAAAATAAAATTTACTTAAATTTGTTACTTTTTTAGAAATTTAAAACTTATAATACCACTTAATGAAAACCCCATTTAAGATTTGGGTAAATGCGCATATTTTTTATGGTGCAAGCTTTTTGAAGCGAGCAAAGAGTAATTTTGATTGAATAAAATCAAGTTCCCTTATTATCAATCAAAATTAGCAGTGTTTGCAAAAGACTTTTGCAAGTCACTGCGTGCTCAAAGCGAGCGAAAAAAGTCAACATAAAAAATCAAGCGCAAAGAGAGGGGTGCAGGGGAGATCTGCTCCCCTGAGAAGAGTTTGGAGACACCTCTCTCCGAAAAAATCTTAAACCTTTAAATAAAATTAAACAGAAAAGAGAAAAAAATGAAAAAGAAAAACGATTACACTCCAATGATGAAACAATATTTGGAAATTAAAGAAGAATACAAGGATTGCATTTTGTTTTTCCGTCTCGGCGATTTTTACGAGATGTTTTTTGATGATGCAATTACAGCCTCCAGAGAGCTTGAAATAACCCTCACAGGCAAGGACTGCGGCAAGGAAGAAAGAGCTCCCATGTGTGGTGTACCTTTCCACAGTGCCGACGGATACATTGCAAAGCTCATCAAAAAAGGCTACAAGGTTGCCATATGCGAGCAGGTGGAAGATCCCAAAATGGCAAAGGACATTGTGAAAAGAGATGTGATAAGGGTTGTCACACCCGGCACAGCGTCTTCGCAAAACGCTCTCGACGGCGAGAAAAACAATTTTCTTGCCTCTGTTGCCATGAAAGACAGCTTTTTCGGCGTTGCTTTTGCCGATGTGTCGACGGGCGAGGTGTTTGTGTCGGACGGAGAGGCAGAGTCGGGCGAAAATTCGCTAGTAACCCTTCTTGCATCATTTGCTCCCACCGAAATCATACTCAATTCGGGCTCGGCAGCACATGCCAAAGACATTGTGGACCTCAAGGCGCGCCATAGTTTTTTCGATGCATATGCTCCCGACGAATATTTTGAATTGGATAAGGCAAAAGAAAACATCGCCTCACAGTTTGGAAAACGAGCGGCACAGGAGGCGGGCATATATGACAAAGAGCTTTGCATGATGGCTCTTGGCGGTCTTCTTTCCTACCTTTATGAAACTCAGAAAATTAACCTTTCGCATCTCACAGGGTTTAAATATATTGAAAGCAGCTCTCATCTCAAGATAGATGCAAGCTCTTTTCGCAACCTCGAAATCACCGAAACCATGCGAGAAAAAGAAAAAAGAGGTTCACTTCTCGGCATCCTCGACCGTACAAAAACTGCCATGGGCGCAAGAAGGCTCAAATCGTGGCTCGACCGTCCACTCACCGACGCAAAGCAGATAAAGCTCAGAAGCGATGCAGTGGAAGAGCTCTATAACAATTTTGCTATGAGAGAAGACATCACCGAAGCTCTTAAAAAGGTGTATGACATAGAGCGCATACTCTCCAGAGTTGTGTATGGCTCGTGCAATGCAAGAGATTTTATCTCACTCCGTCAGAGCCTCGACTCTTTACCCGTCATAAAAGAAGCACTCTCGGGTTGTGACAGCCATTTTCTCGGCCAGATTGCCACAAGTCTCGACACCTTTACCGACTTGAGACTCCTCATTTCGTGCGCAATTGTAGACGACCCTCCCATAACCGTGAAAGAGGGAGGCATGATAAAAGAAGGCTTCGACGCCGAGCTCGATCAGACAAGGGAAATCTTAAAGGGCGGCACAGGCATTATTGCCGGGATTGAAGCAAGAGAAAAAGAGCGCACAGGCATTAAAAACTTAAAAGTTGCATATAACCGTGTGTTTGGTTATTACATAGAAATCTCAAAGTCAAACCTCGACCGTGTGCCCGACGACTACATCAGAAAACAGACTCTCGTTGGCGGCGAGAGGTTTATAACCGTTGAACTTAAAGACCTCGAAGCGCGCGTGCTCAATGCACGCGAAAGAGTGAACGCCATCGAATATGAAAATTTCCTCACCGTAAAAAAGGCGATTTTGGACGCTCTCTCCTCTTTGCAGGAGGCGGCCAAGCTTGTGTCGGTGCTTGATGCGCTCTCGTCGCTTGCAACTGTTGCCGAGAGAAGAGGCTATGTGAAGCCATGTGTTAACGATGGCGACACCATCATAATAAAAGACGGCAGACATCCTGTGGTGGAGGCAAATCTCAAAGATTCGCTCTTTGTGCCAAACGATACATATCTCAACATCTCAGACAGTCGCTTTTCAATTATAACCGGTCCCAACATGGCAGGCAAATCGACCTACATGAGACAAACTGCCCTCATTGTGATTATGGCGCAAATAGGCTCGTTTGTGCCTGCGTCGGAGTGCACCATAGGAGCAGTTGATGCAGTGTTTACAAGGGTTGGCGCATCGGACGATCTGGCATCGGGCCAGAGCACTTTTATGGTGGAGATGAACGAGGTGGCGCACATCCTCAAACACGCCACAAAAAACAGCCTCATCATCCACGACGAAATAGGCAGAGGCACATCCACCTTCGACGGACTCTCCATTGCGTGGGCAGTGGCAGAATATATTGCCGACTCCGGACACATTGGCGCAAAAACTCTTTTTGCTACCCACTATCACGAGCTGACAGCGCTTGAAGAAAAGATAGAGGGCGTCAAAAACTATTCGGTTGCTGTTAAAAAACGAGGCGACGACATCACCTTCCTTCGTAAAATCATAAAAGGCGGCACCGACGACAGCTTCGGCATACAGGTTGCCCTCCTTGCAGGACTTCCTTCCGCAGTGACCGACAGGGCAAAAGAGGTGCTCGCTCTTATTGAAGACGGAAACGCACCTGAATCTTCGCCATCGGGCGACACAAAAAGAAATGTCACGGTAGATGAGGATCTCAAAAATGATATCCTTTCTATCGACATACAAACCCTGACACCTATTGAAGCATTGAACGTGCTTTATAAATTGCAGAAAAAGGTAAGTGAAGCAGATGAAAATTAATGTCTTACCCAAAAATTTGGCAAACATGATAGCCGCAGGCGAGGTTGTGGAAAGACCTGCCTCGGTGGTTAAGGAGCTTATAGAAAACAGCATCGACGCAGGCGCAAAAAATGTGACCGTGGAGGTGCAAAAGGGCGGCATGACCTACATCCGTGTTACCGATGACGGTCACGGCATTGAACCCGACGAGGTGGAAACTGCCTTTCTTCGCCATGCCACAAGCAAAATAAGCACCGAAGAAGACCTGAATTCAATCTACACTCTCGGCTTCAGAGGCGAGGCTCTGGCAAGCATTGCCTCGGTGGCAAGAGTAGACATATTTACAAAAACAAAAGACAACACCTTTGGCAAAACTGTGACCATAGAGGGCGGCGACATAACCGAAAGCAGTGAGGCAGGCTGTGCCGATGGTACCACCATCATTGTGAGAGACTTGTTTTTCAACACTCCTGCAAGAATGAAGTTTTTGAAAAGCGACGCATCGGAGACTGCCGCAATAAATGACACGGTAAACAAAATGGTGCTCAGCCACCCGGGCGTTAAGATAAAGCTCATATCGGGCGGAAAGACCGTCTGCGCATCATCGGGTGACGGTGAGCTTCTGAGCGCAATAGGCGTGGTGTATGGCAGAGATTTTAAAAACAATGTAAACCGTGTTGACTACTCAGACGAAGGCATAGAGGTTACGGGCTATGTGGGCAATCCGTCGCTTGCAAGGCGCGACAGACGCGGTCAGGTTTTTTTCATAAATTCGCGCTACATTCAGAGCCCCGTCATGTCGTCGGCTGTGGGAGAAGCTTTCCAAAACAGCATGATGGTGGGCAAATTTCCTTTCAGTGTGCTCCAGATACGCCTCAATGCACAGTTTGTGGATGTCAATGTGCATCCCACCAAGATGCAGGTGCGCTTTTCGGACGACAAAAAGATATATCACGCTATTTACTGGGCAGTGAAAAATGCTCTTTGTGAAACAAAGCATGTGCCAAGCATCACTGCAAAAGATGCTCAAGCTCCTGCAAAGACTTTTGCGGGCGATGCCTTCAAAAAAGAGGTGCCCGCGGCAACACAGACCGACATCAACCTTTTGAGAGATGTAAAATATAAGACCGACGAAAAGATAGCCGAAAAGAAAGAACCCGAGAAAAAAGAAAAGACAATAGATGATTTTGTTTCTGCGGGCGCATTTATTACAAAAGAAAAGCTTTCTTCCCTTTCGAGCTCAAAAGATTTTCTGGCAGACAATGTGTATGAAAAAAAAGAGCCTGAGACCATAGAGAAGCCTTCTAAGGAAACGGAGAAAAAAGAAGAACCCGAGGAAGAAAAAGCAGTTAAAGAAGTCCGGGTTTTAAACGAAACACAAAACGAAGAGCAAAAAGAAGAAAAACCCATGCCCGTCATGCTCAAGGCAGGAATTGACTTTTTGGTGGTGGGACAAGTTTTTGCAACATATATCATACTGCAAAAGGGCGACGAGATGCTCTTTGTAGACCAGCACGCAGCTCAGGAAAGAATATTTTTTGAAGAGCTTGTGGCAGAGTTCAGAGAAAAAGAGCTTTCTTCGCAGTATCTGCTTCTGCCTCAGACAGTGACGGTGTCGCCGGAGCTCTTTGATGCAGTAAATGACAACATAGACCTGTTTTCGTCGCTCGGCTTTGAGTGCGAAAGCTTTGGAGGGACGGATTTTGTGATAAGATCGGTGCCCCTTGCATTTGGCGACCACGACACCGAGGATCTGTTTCTCTCTGTGGCAAACCTTTTGAAAAACGGTTTTGCCGATGCCAAAAAAAGCTTTGCCGAAGAGGCGCTCCACACCCTTGCATGCAAGCGAGCCATAAAGGGCAACAGCATTCTTTCGAAAAACGAAATGGAAGCTCTGTGTGAAAAGGTGCTCTCTTTTGAAAGCATCAACACCTGCCCCCATGGCAGACCGATATGTGTTTCGATGACAAAATATGAAATGGAAAAGAATTTCAAACGAATTGTGTGAGGAAAACGATGAACACTCTTATCGCCATAGTCGGCCCCACGGGCTGCGGCAAAACCGAGCTTAGTGTGGCTCTGGCAAAAAAAACAGGTGCCGAGATAATTTCGTGTGATTCCATGCAGGTGTACAGAGGTCTCGACATTGGCACTGCCAAGGTTACCGAAGAAGAAAAATGCGGTGTGCCCCATCATCTCATAGACATAATATCGCCCTTTGAAAGTTACAGCGTGAGTGATTTTTGCGCCGACGCCAAGGCATGTGCAAAAGAGATATTCAAAAAAGGCAGGCCTGCCATTGTGGTTGGAGGCACGGGACTTTATGTCGATTCGTTTATAAAAGACACCGATTTTAACGAAGGTGCATCGGCAGATGAGGCAATAAGGGAGGAGCTTTCTCTCTTTGCCGAAAAAAACGGTGCCCATGCTCTTCACGAAATGCTGAGAGACATTGACCCCGAAAGTGCAGACTCCATTCACGAAAACAACATCAAAAGAGTCATCAGGGCGATTGAATACCATCGCACTACGGGAGAGACAATCTCCGAGCACAACAGAAAAACAAAAGAAAAGCCTTCTCCATACAGATATGTGTATATTTTTCTTACACGAAACAGAGAAGAGCTTTATGAGAGAATAGACAAAAGAGTGGACCTTATGATGCAAAAGGGGCTTCTCTCTGAGGTGTGGACACTTTTTGAAATGGGACTTTCCAAAAAGCACACAGCCATGCAGGCACTCGGCTATAAGGAGCTCATGTGGTATCTTGAGGGCAGATGCACTCTCTCTGAGGCAGTGAGCATACTCAAAAGGGACTCACGCCGCTATGCCAAGCGCCAGCTCACATGGTTTGGCAGAAATAAAGAAGCAAACATAGTTAACCTTTCGGATTTTTCGTCACAGGGCGAGGTGCTTGAAAGGGTTTTGGACATACTCACAGCAAACGGGGTGATATGAATGAAGAAAAAAATAAAATGGATAGTTTTTGCACTTGTTGCAATTTTTGTCACCTACAACATCATAAATTTCTGGAAAGCTGACAACAGCACGATAATAGCTCAGCTCGACACGATAGAGATAACCAAAAGCTTTGAAGGCGTAATCTGCAAAAACGAGCAGTATGTGACCTACGATGTGCCCGAGGGCGGCATGCTTGACTTTTCGGTCATGGAGCACGAGCTTGTGAAAAAAGGCAAGCTCATAGCAGTGTGCTACGATTCGGAGATTGATGATGCAAAAAAGAAAAAACTTGCTGAAATAAACAAAAAAATAGCCGAGATAAACTCGTCGCCTACCTCTGTGGGAGCGCTTGAAGAGGACCCTGCAAAGCTCGAAAAGCAAATAGGCGAAAAAATAAGAGAAATAATCGACACAAACCCAACCCGTGATGTCACATCACTTGCCTCACTCAAGGATGATGTCAATCTTCTTTTGGGCAGAAAGCTTACAGCCAGCGGCAACACTGAGGTTGCCACCGATACTCTTGAGAGTCTCAGAATGGAAAAGCAACAGATAGAAAGAGAATATGGCGGCAAAAAAACAGAGATAATCTCCCCTGCACACGGAGTTTTCTCCACCGATATAGACGGATATGAAGACATCTTGACACCAAAAAAGGCAATGTCTATGACAGTATCGGAGCTCGATGCCTACAAAAATGGCAGCGGCGATACAAAAGACGGTAAAAACAATGTCATTGCAAAGCTTATAGACAACACAAGCTGGTGGCTTTGCGTGGCATGTGACGAAAAAGATGCCAAAGAATATGGCGTGGGCGACACGGTGAGCTTCAGGCTCGGTGCCGACGGGCAGAAGGTGAAGGCAAGTGTGCAATATATTTCGCTGCCCGAGGGCGGCAAATGCGTTATAACCTTTATGACAGAAGACTATTCCGACCTCTTTCTCACATCGCGCACCATAAGTGCCGAAGCAGTGAGAAGCAGCTATACCGGCTTTAAAATACCTCTTGGAGCAGTTCATGTAAAGGATGACAAGACGGGCGTGTATGTGCGCACCGACGCAGGCGTGAAATTCAGAGAAATTGATGTTATATATAAAGATGACAAAATAGCCATTGCAAAGATGGACAACCTCAAGGCAAATGCACTTCTTCTCTATGACGAAATTGTCACCGACTGGGAGGGATAAACATGGCAATAAAGGATAATATCAGAAAAGTTAAAGAAAACATCGCCTCGGCCTGCAAAGAATGCGGAAGAGATGAGTCGGAGGTGCTCCTTTTGGCAGTGACCAAAACAAGAACTGCCGATGAGATAAACGAGGCAATAGATGCGGGCATAACCGACATTGCCGAAAACAGAGTGCAGGAGCTCTGTGCAAAATATGATGATGTGAAAAAAGGTGTGAGATGGCATCTCATTGGCCATCTTCAGACCAACAAGGTAAAATATATTGCCGACAAGGTGTGCATGATACACTCGGTGGACTCTGTAAAGCTTGCCGAGGAGATTGATGCAAGATGTGCCCGTCTTTCGAAGGTGATGGATATTTTGATTGAGGTAAACTCGGGCGAAGAAAACAAAAACGGTGTTTCCTATGATGATGCCGAAGCTCTCGTGAGGGAGGTTTCTTCCCTTAAAAATGTGCGCATAAGAGGGCTTATGACAATGGCTCCTCTCGGTGCTCCTGAAGATGAGCTTATGAGAGTTTTTTCGTCGCTCCGCAAATTATCTGTTGACATCGGAGACAAAAAATACGATAATGTAGATATGAGTATACTTTCTATGGGCATGTCGGGCGACTATGTTGAAGCAGTAAAGTGCGGAGCAACAACAGTTCGCATCGGACGGACACTTTTTAACTAAAAATGTTAAACATGGAGGATTGAAAATGAGTTCTATAATGGATTGGGTAAAAAACACCATTGGGTACAGTGAAGAGCAGCAGGAAGAATATTTTTCTCCCGAGCCTGCCACTATCCCCCAGCGCAGAGCAAGAGCTTCTGAAGAAAACTTTGGCTCTCAGCCCAGGCGCAGCAGAGTTGTAAACATCAACACAACAGCTCAGCTCAAGGTTGTTGTTATGCAGCCTGTGTCATATGAAGACGCCCCCGAAATTGCCGACCATCTCAAGCAGAAAAAACCCGTTGTAATAAATCTTGAAAAGCTCGACAAAAACATTGCAGGCAGAATTTTTGAGTTTTTGAACGGGGTTGTGTATGCTCTGGACGGAAGCATGAAAAAAGTGTCGAACGGAATCCTTCTGGTTGTGCCAAACAACATGGGCATCATGGGCGATTTTTCGGACGACCTCAAAACTCAGGGCATTTTTGACGAATTTGATATATGACAGACAGAAAAAAGATACTTTCAAGAGCATCCGACGAGGAAACAAAAGCTCTTTTGTCGCACGCATGCGACCTTTGTATAAAAGCAGAAAAAACGGGCAGAGCCTTTTTCACCGATTTTCTCACGCCGCTTGAGGCGAGGGAGATAGGCGAGGCTTTTTCACCGTCATCTGTCACCTTTTTTGGCGGATATGACGAAGCCGAAAGGGTGATTGCAGCTTTTTGCGGAGACGAAGAGGATGTTTCTTTCCCCGTTGCAGCTGTTGAAATTGTCACAAAAAACAAATCGCCTCTCACCCATCAGGCATGTCTTGGCACTGTGCTTTCGCTTGGCCTTAAAAGATCGGGTGTGGGCGACATCTGCATAGACGGAAGCCGCGCAACAGTGTTTTGTGTCGAGCCCTTGGCAGACTACATTGCCGACGGTCTTACAAAAATCGGAGGCACAGGGGTAAAGACAAAGGTTTTGGACGAGGCAGAAATTTCTCTGCCACAGAGACAATACAAAGAAAAGGCTGTGAGTCTTTCTTCTATGAGACTTGACTGTGTGGTAAGCGCTATGACAGGCAAATCGCGTTCTGCTTCTTCTGAGCTTGTCTCGAGAGCGCAGGTTTTTGTGAACTATAAAACCGTAAACTCAGGGAGTTATGCTGTGTCGGACGGTGATGTGGTCACAATAAGAGGCGAGGGCAAATTTCTTATAAATACCGATGGAACCCTGACCAAAAAAGGCAGGATTTTTGTAAAGATTTTAAAATACATTTAGAAAAAGAGAGGGTAAAACAATGTTAACACCGCTTGATATTCAAAGCAAAAGCTTTTCATCTGCTCCCATGGGTTACAAAAAAACAGAGGTAGACGATTTTAAAGAAGACATTTTGAGAGAATATGAAGCTCTTTACAAAAGCTACAACGAAGCAAATGCAAAAATAAAAGAGCTCACAAAATCACTCGAAACATATGTAAGCATTGAAGAAACCATGAAAAACACACTCGTGGTGGCACAGAGCTCTGCCGAAAAACTCACCGAGACTGCCCGCAAGGAAGCAGAAACAATTGTAAGTGAAGCTACAATGAAGTCGCAGGACATTCTGGCAAAAGCAAACGATCGTCTTGAGACTCTCGGCAGTGAATATGAAGCTCTCAAAAAGGAAATAGGAATGTTTCTGATGAAGGCAAAATCTGAATTTGATGTGCAGGTCAAGTCTTTGGAAAAAGCTCAGGAGCATCTTGAAAAGACAGGCGTGTGACAGTGAAATGAAAAACCTTGCTTCGATAGAGGTAATAAAACAGATTCTTGCCGACACCGGATTCAGATTTTCCAAATCGCTCGGTCAGAACTTTCTCACCGACGAGGGTGTGCTCGACAAAATAGTTGAAAACTCGGGCATCGACAAAGACACCTGTGTGCTCGAAATTGGTCCCGGCTTCGGCACGCTCACTCAGAGGCTCTGCATGGCGGCAAAAAAGGTTGTGGCAGTGGAGATTGACTCGTCGGCGATACCAATCCTCAAAGACAATCTCTCAGACTTTGACAACCTCGCCATAATAAATGATGATGTGCTCAAATGTGACCTTGATGCAATCTTCAAAGAGCATTTCGCAGACAGCGAAGTGAGAGTGGCGGCAAATCTTCCCTACTATATTACCACCCCAATCATAATGCACTTTCTGGAGTCGCACACAAGGGCAAAGAGCCTTACCGTGATGATACAAAAAGAGGTTGCCATGCGCATTGGCGCCAAAGAGGGCACAAAAGATTACGGTGCGCTCACTGTGGCAGCGAATTATTTTTCCGAGCCCGAAATCATCACCCATGTGCCGCCTTCGGCATTTATTCCTCAGCCAAAGGTTTCGTCGAGTGTTGTAAAGCTCAACATAAGAGAGCATCCACCCGTTGAGGTGACAAATGAAAAAGGCTTTTTTAAAGTGGTGAAGGCTGCATTTGCCCAGAGAAGAAAAACTCTTCTTAATGCACTTTCCAACTCGGGCGACATTCCTCTCTCCAAGGAAAATGTGGCAAAGGTGCTCGCCGAGTGCGGCATAGATCCTCAAAGAAGGGGCGAAACACTCACCATCGAAGATTTTGCAAACCTTACAAACAAAATTTTTGCATAAAAAGAAAAAGCTATGAGAGTCATGCGACATCTCATAGCTTTTTTGTTCAAAAAGCGCCCTGTTTCGCTTGGTTGTTAACAAAAAGTTCACAATATATTCACAGGGAGTAAATAAGTGTGGTGTATTATTATAATCGTGGAGAGACACAATAGTTCTTTCCTACAAATCTCCATAAACTTATAAAATCCTTAAAAAGCAAAAAGCAGAGTTCGCTTCCCCCGGCGACTCTGCTTTTTGCTTTTGACCTTTTTATAAAAAAGGTTTGCGAAAAAGTCACAAACTTTCTTAAGGGGGAGAAGTCTCCAAACTCTTCTCAGGGGAGGAGATCTCCCCCCAAACCCCTCGTTTGGTTTTCGGGAAGAGAAGTCCCCGAACCCTTCTCAGGGGAGGAGATCTCCCCTGAAACCCCTCGTTTGTTTCTCGGGAAGAGAAGTCCCCGAACTCTTCTCAGGGGAGGAGTTCTCCCCTGAAACCCCTCGTTTGGTTTTCGGGAAGAGAAGTCCCCGAACCCTTCTCAGGGGAGGAGTTCTCCCCTGAAACCCCTCTCTTTCGCTTGATTTCAGCTGTCGGCTTTTCTTCGTAAGCTTTGTGCCATTGGCGACGCGCAGAAATCTTCTGCGCCACCAATTAAAATCGCACAAAAATAATGGAAATGATTTTATTTT
>JAZNBF010000052.1:0-3123 GCA_045586905.1 Clostridia bacterium | reverse complement strand
GAAGGATACAAGATGCTTCCTGAAGGTATTGTGCTTCTTGATCGTGCTGTCTGAGCACTGGCGTTCCACTCTTGCTGTGGCTACGATCTTGTCAAAAGTCTCGTAGAAGTCGTGCTGTTCTTTCTTTGGCTTGCCGGTCTTTCCATAGAGGGTATCGCGAAGAATATCCTTTAAAACCTGCCTTGTTGTGGGTGTGCCGTTGTTGCTTGTCTCGAAAGTGCTGAAGGCCTTTGCGATAGCATCAAGTTTGTCGTTGATTTCGTTGAATTTCAAACCTTTGGCATTGACGGCTCCTTTCTTAACTTTCTGTTTGGCGTCGAGCCAGTAATCTGGATTGACGGAGATGCCGATGGTGGTCTGGATACGGGTGTTAGCGATGTGTGCAGACATCGTGATGGGTTTTTCGCCGGATTTAAGAGGGCGAGATGATAAGTAAAATTGTAGTGCCATAGCGCAGTTTTTTAAGGTTACTACTGTGTGTAAATCCCAACAAACTGTGTGT
This sequence comes from Clostridia bacterium, assembly GCA_045586905.1. Taxonomy (GTDB): domain Bacteria; phylum Bacillota; class Clostridia; order UMGS1810; family UMGS1810; genus RGIG1828. The sequence goes on along the minus strand of JAZNBF010000052.1, from coordinate 2,621 downwards.
AAATTCTTATTAAAACTGTGTGTGTTTGGGGCTACTGCCGAAACCATCAAAAACAGGGGTCAGAAGTTGCACGAACTGTGTGTAAATTTTCTGACAACTGTGTGTAGATTTCGGGCAAACTGTGGTTAAAACTGTGTGTTGTTTTTCTGTTTTCACTGTGTGTTTTTCTTCAAATTTCTAAAGGGTTTTTCACGTTACCAAATTTTTGCAGTTTTTTGGCAAGTTTCATTCACCTCTGAAAATTTACCCACAGTTTTAACCACACTTTTAACCACACTTTTTGCAAATTACTTTCAAACTCTATCGTACCCTAAAAAACCAAATCGGCCTCTGAGTTATCTCAAAGACCGATTCATCATACTTTAATAGACTATATAAGACTATCTTTGTGCTCCCCCAGGGAGCACCACTTTGACATTTTGCAACTCGTTTTGAAAAATTCCAAATTTCTAATTTATTGATTTACTGCATTTTTGACTTTTCACTCGTATCGTATAGTATCATAAAGTGTCAGTATTTTAGGAACAAAATAGGAACATTTTAGGAACATCTGAAAAATTTAATTATCTTTGCCTATGGAATTAAAAATCAAAAACTTATGGCAACTACATTTTTCATGAGGACCGCCAACAAAACAGGTTTTGCAACCCTATTTGCAAGGGTCCAGCGACCAGATCGCAAAATTGACATTAAACAAAGCAGCTGTATTCAGGTGGATATACAGCGTTGGAAATCAGCACAAAAGAGTTCCAAATCGATGTCTAATTTTCTACAAGAAAATCCTCAATTAAGCGAAATCATTCGCCGCCTTGATCTTGCCAGCTCCGAACCCGAGTTCGACACTGAAATCATGAAGAGCATAATCAAGGAAATTGTCTACGCAGAGGAGATAAATGCAGAAAAAAGGAGACTTGAGGAAGAAGGACGCAAGAGTCTGATGCAATATTACAAGGGCTTTCTAGAAGACATAATTTCTGGAAAACGTGTAACAGAAAAAGGATTCAAATTTGCTCCTCTGACTGTAAAGCATTTCAACCAAGGTTATAATAAACTACTCCAATACCAAGAGACGAGAGGAATCAAAATAGATTGGTCAGACATTGATATGGAGTTCTATGCTGATTATACCGCCTTTTTACGGGAGATTGGATATAGTGTAAACACAATCGGCACCCGAATTAAGGAACTGAAGGCAATAATTAGACATGCGAATGAAGAAGGTATCGTGGTAAACGATATATACAAGAACAAGAAATTTAGGATACTCAAAGAGGACACCGATGCAATATACCTTACAGAAGAAGAACTCAAAAGAATGCGATCAACCGATATCAGCGACCTTCCGCTTGGATATCAGATAGCATTAGATACCTTTTGCATAGGAGTCTATACTGCACAACGAATATCAGATTACAACTCCTTATGCAGAGATCACATCAAGACTATTGGAGGGAAGACCTACGTTGAGATTATACAAAAAAAGACAAGAAGGAAGGTCATTATCCCGGCCAAAGCCGAACTCACCGATATATTGAAGAAGTACTTTGAGCTACCGAAAATCTCTGAGCAAAAACTCAACGAATATATCAAGGAGATAGCAAAGAGAGCTGGACTCACAGAACTGATAGAGATATCCTCCTCTAAAGGCGGTGACCGAACGACTCTAATGGTGCCGAAATACAAATTAGTCCATAGTCACACGGCTCGACGCACGGGAGCGACATGGATGTATCTCGCAGATATGGACAAGTATGATATAATGAAAATCACGGGTCACTCCTCTACTCAGATGCTTGACAAGTACATTAAAGCAAGCGAATTGGAAGTAATCAAGAAAGTGTCAAAAGCAGAATATTTCAAATAGTCTCAGCCACCAAACCGGTGGCTGATTTTCATTAAAATAAATCTTTACTACCATAAAATAAATTTTACATTCCATCCCAAAAGCATAAGAAAAAGAAAAAATCATAAAAAAGAGAAAAATCTCACAGCATTTCGCCACATAAATTTGCATTAGACCACAAGCCTCACATAACTTCACACGAAAAAGTCATATGCAAAATCCTCTAAACACAATCGTCATAACCAGCCTCATCATGGCTTTCATCGCCAACTGGAGAATTCGCAAATGGCAGAAAAAAGCCGCCACCGCTTACTTTATCATAGGTCAAAAGGCCACTACATCTGAAGAACGGGAATGGGCATATCACAATGCATATATATGCGGCCACCCCAAAGCAAAACTTTTCTACATCTATGCTGCAGCTGACACCTTCAGTGGGCACAAGCCCCTGACTCCATTCACCATCGCAAACAGTAATAGCCCCATCACCGTCATATTTTACGACTATTACATCCGAACCAAACATCTCCCGTACGCCAGCAAAAAACAGCAAGAAATCACCCAGAGAGTCCTTGAACTCAAAGACGGCCTAAACCCTTCATCCGACCTCTATTCCGAAGCGTTAAAAACCCTCGAAGCACATTTCAATGAAAACTGGAAACATCCACAAGGCCCAACCATCATCTTTATGCCCTGCAGCAGCGAACAAGCATATTATAGCCGTTTTTCATCGCTCGCAAGAAGCCTCTCCAAAAGATATAATTACAACACAGCCATC
>JAZNBF010000051.1:0-30745 GCA_045586905.1 Clostridia bacterium | reverse complement strand
CCGCTTGGCCTCCGACTTAATGAATGTGCTCATGCAAAAATATGGTTTGACTATATTCAGGGAGGCAAAAACCCCACAAAAGATAATCTTGCGGACGCTGCAGGAGGCGAACATTTTGAATGGACAAAAATGTATGCAGAGTTTCAGGAGGTAGCAAAAGAAGAAGGCTATAACGAAATTGCTGCACTTTTTGGTTTGGTTGCAAACATCGAAAAAGAGCATGAAAACCGTTTCAATAAATTAAAAGAAAGCATCGAAAATGACAGTGTGTTTTCGAAAGAAGATACAACCGTATGGATATGTATGAATTGCGGACATATTGTTACAGGCAAAAAGCCACCAATTCAGTGCCCGGTGTGCAAGTATCCTCAGAGTCACTTTAAAGAAAAAGAAAATAACTATTAAACAAAAAAGCAATCGCATTTGCGATTGCTTTTTTGTTTTGAAAAATTAAAGATTATTCTGATTATTTTGTTTGTTGTTATCTTTATTATTCTTCTGCTCCTGCTTGTTTTGTTTGTTTTGGTTGTTATTGTTCTGATTGTCCTGATTTTTCTTTGTCATAATTAACACCTCCGCATTTATTATTGCTCAATATTTTCAAAAAAATGTATGGTCTTTTCAAACGAAAGAATTAAATTTCTAAACATAGAATTATAAAAACTTGAATTATGCATAAATTTGTGCTATAATAATAAAAATTTGCTAACTTGAAAAATAAAGGAGACTATTTTGTATGATTGGTTATTACAATTTATCTGTCATACTGACATATTTCGGTTTATGCACTGCTGTCTTCGGAATGACCATGGCTCTCACAGGTGAAGTAAAAGCTGCGCTTTTATGCCTCATGGTGTGTGGGCTTTGCGATATGTTTGACGGAACCATAGCAAGAAAATGCAAAAGAACCGATGACGAAAAATCTTTTGGAATTCAGATTGACTCTCTTTGTGACCTGGTATGCTTCGGCGTATTCCCTGCCATGCTTGGATATGGAATAAAAAACATTGAAGTTAATTTTTTTGATATATTCGCCTCGGCTCTGTTTGTGCTCGCAGCTATAATCCGTCTTGGATATTTTAACGTGCAGGAAATCAACAGAACTGCAAAAACCGATACTAAAAGAGAATACTACGAAGGTTTGCCGGTTACATCTGTATCTTTGCTTTTGCCGGTATTTTTCCTTATGGATGTATATATTGAGCCTCTTGTTTCCATTAAAGTATACAGTGTGGCATTAATTCTGATTGCATTTGCCTTTGTAAGCAAAATCAAAATTAAGAAGCCATACATGCATGGCCTGATAATTGTAGCATTTTTGGGTTTCCTTGTGTTTTTTCTTATTTTAAAGGAAGGAGATAACATAACAAATGCCACATCGACTATATCGTACATTTTACGGCCGATGCCTCATTAAGTTTTTAACCCTCCCCTTTTTTTCTAAGCTTGCAGGATCGTTTATGAACAGTGAATTTTCGAGACCTTATATTAAAAGGTTCATAAAAAAGAACGATATTGACCTTTCGGATTATAAAATAGAAAACTGGCAGAATTTCAACGAATTTTTCACGCGCAGTTTTAAAGCAGGAAAGCGCAATCCATTGATGAATGACGACTTTTTAATTGCCCCCTGTGACGGATATTTAAGCGCATATAATATATCTGAAAACTCTTTGTTTCAGGTAAAAGATTCGATTTACTCGGTAGGAGAATTACTGCAAGATAATGCACTCAGTTCTATGTATAACGGAGGAGTGTGTCTGATATTCAGACTTACCCCTTCTGATTATCACAGATATATCTATCCTGACAGTGGTGCAAAAGGTAAAAACACCTACATAGGCGGAAAACTTCATACTGTGAGACCTTTTGTACACGATTATGCTCATGTATACAAAACAAACTCGCGTGAATACACTATTCTTCGCACAAATAATTTTGATGATGTTGTGTTTATGGAAGTCGGAGCAATGCTTGTGGGAAAAATTTGCAATTATCATCAGGAATACAATTTCAAGCGTGGAGAAGAAAAAGGCAAATTTGAATTTGGCGGCAGCACAATTATAATGCTCATAAAAAAAGGAATTGTTGATGTAGATGATGATATTATTTCAGCTACAAACAACAGTGCTGAAACAAAAGTAAAATTAGGCGAAAGAATTGGAATAAAAAAACAAGCCACTTAATTTAATGGCTTGTTTTTTTATTTACATCTCTTATAATGTCATTTTCAAATAAGTATTCATCTGCCATAATGCAATCGGAATACTTATCAGTAAGAATTTGCGGATTTGAAATGAGTTCAAGTTTGTTTTTCCGGCTCAATGTTTTAATGAAACACTCGAGTTTCGAAGCAAGTGCCCTTGTATAAGAACTCCACACTGCCTCAACACTTTCAGGAGGATTGGACCTTGTGTATTTTGCACAGGTCTTGCTCCCTGACATATGTTCACAAAACCGTCTTTTGACATCGGTGGTAATGCCGGTATAAAGATTTCCATTCACACATTTTATAATATATGTATAATACATAATATCCTCACAAGAAAGCTGTCGCAAATAACGACAGCTTAAAAATTTTATTCTTTTTGACTTATAAGATTGAGGAAAGCTTTTGTTCTTTCATGCTTCGGATTGTCAATGACTTCCTGAGGAGTGCCTTGTTCTGCTATGATACCGTCGTCCATGAATATGATACGGTCGGAAACATTTTTTGCAAAACCTATTTCGTGAGTTACAATGACCATTGTAATCTTTTGCTGAGCAAGACTTTTTATAACCTTGAGTATCTCTCCGGTAAGTTCGGGGTCAAGCGCAGATGTAGGCTCATCAAAAAACAAAATTTTAGGTTTGAGGGCAAGAGCACGGGCAATGGACACTCTCTGCTGCTGGCCACCCGAAAGCTCACAGGGATATGAACAGAGCTTTTCAGAAAGCCCTACCCTTTCGAGAATTTCTTTTGCCTGGGCATCGATGTCGGCTAAAATCTTTTTCTTGTTATGTCTGTAATCGGGTCTTTCTTTGGCTAAAAGTTTAGGAGAAAGAGTTACATTTTCTAAAACATTATATTGTGGAAAAAGATTGAAGCTCTGAAAAACCATACCGAAATTGAGCTGTGATTTTCTGATTGTTGCAGATGATTTTTTGTCTTTGTCGGATGCATCAAAAATGAGGTCGCCTTCAACATATATCTTTCCTTCATCGGCTTTTTCAAGAAAATTTATGCACCTGAGAAGTGTGGTCTTGCCACTGCCGGATGATCCTAAGATAGATAAAACCTCACCCTGCTCCATTTCAAAGCCAACACCTTTTAATACCTCGTTTTTTCCAAAACGCTTATATATGTTTTCAACTTTTAATATGCTCATAGCTGCTCCTCCTTATATTTTGTAATAGTCGAGTTTTTTCTCGATATACCCAAAGAGAAGAGTAAGTACACCACAGAAAAGTAAATAATATACTGCAGTATAGAAAAGAGGCCATAACAAACCAGCTGATTTGATATACTTCTGTGCATTCCAGATGATTTCATATACCATGATTATTCGTGCAAGGGATGTATCTTTAACAAGGGTGATGATTTCATTGCTCATAGGGGGTATGATACGCTTTACAACCTGCATCAGAACCACCTTGAAAAACACCTGAACCTTTGTCATGCCAAGAACTTGTCCTGCTTCATACTGACCGCGTGGGATAGACTCTATACCACCACGGAAGATTTCAGAAAAATAGCACGCATAGTTTACAACAAAAGCTAAAATAAGGGCAAAAAACCTCTCGAAAATGTGCCACGAAGCAAGCCACTCTATAACAGGTCCGCTTGCCATGCCGGTGGCAATCATTTTTTGTGCCCATGTGCCGACAAGGCCGGGTCCATAGTAAAAAACTATGAGCTGAAGCATAAGAGGCGTACCACGAATTATCCAGATAAACGTGCGTACAATCCACTTTATTACTTTTACTTTGCACATTGAGCCAAAGCTTATTATAAGGCCAAGAGGCAATGCAAAAAGCAAAGTAAGTATGAATATTTCAAACGTTGTCTTAAAGCCTTCCAAAAGGCTCAGCGTTACTTGTATAAACATAGATATACCTCATAAAACAAACTACTTAAGTTAACCAAAAGAATGGCAATAGGCAAATGCCTACTGCCACGCTTTAAAAGTTGGATTTAAAAATACTATTATGCGCCAAGCATAGAGTTTGCCATAGTGATATCGATGATACAAGCTTCGCTTGAACCACTTACAACCTCTAAGAGAGCATCGGTCTGTGTGCCAACTTCAACTGCATTGAAGCCGTTGTCTTCAGCAGCTGCTGCACCTGCGGAACCTGCTTCAACCGCAAATGAAAGATCTTTCATATCTTCTGCTGTTTTGTACTGATCGAGTTTATCTTTTGCAACTACTGCAACCTGAGCGTTTTTAACATATGCCTGTGAGCAGCTTGTGTTGTTTAAAACTTCTTCAGAAATGGTCATACCGTTCCAGATGCAGTCGATTGTTTTTGCTTCGAGAGCAAGGAATTTGTTGTCCCAGTCGATTTCTACAAATTCAGCTTCAACGCCAAGTTTTTCACAAACAGCAATAGCAAACTCTGTGTCAAAGCCTGTCCATTTGTCCTGTTCGTCTTTGTAGTTCATGGGAGCATAGTCGGTGATACCGATAACAAGCTTACCGTTTTCTTTTATGTATTCAACATCGGCAACAGTTGCTTCATAGTCGCTATTTGGCTGAGCATCTTCAACGAGAGTAAGTTGATACTCTTCTGCAAGTGAAGAAAGAGTGCCATCAGCAAGCAATTCTGCCATGATGGTGTCAACTTCTTTTACAAGGTCGGAACCTTTGCGGAAGCCGATGCCATATTCTTCGCTGGTGAGTTCACAAGCAATGGCAAGATCGCTGTAACTTGTTTCTTTTTCGTTGCCACCGCAAGCGGCAAAGCATGTAACAATCATGAGTACTGCTAATAATGTGCAAATAATTTTTTTCATCAGATTTTTCTCCTTTAACTTTTGAAAATTTATTTTACTTTGACATTTTATCACACTAAATTGATAAAGTCAAGCATAAATTGATTTTTGTCATCAGAAAACCAGAGGCAAGTAAAAATATGCTATGACAAGCACTGCCAGAACTATTCTGTACCAGCCAAAGACTTTGAAGTCATGTTTTTTCACATAATTGACAAGGAATTTTACACTTATCATTGAAACTACATATGCAACAAACATTGCTGCCAGAAGAAGAACCCACTCATTAGATGTCATGACATAGTCATTGGACACAATTTTAAGAAAACTTACACCAAACATGACAGGTATAGCAAGGAAAAACGAAAACTCAGCAGCCATGGAGCGTGAACAACCCAAAAGGATTGCGCCAAGTATTGTAGCTCCCGACCTCGATGTGCCGGGGATGATTGAAAGAACCTGAAAAAGACCGATGTACAGTGCTGTTTTATATGACAGCTCTTCAAGAGCAGAGATGTTATCAGTTTTATTCTTACGCTCTATCAGGACAAAAGCTATACCGTATATGATGAGCATTATACTTACAACCAGTGGTGTGGAAATCTTATCCATGTAGTCGTTGAGAGCAAGTCCGATTACCGCAGACGGTATGCATGCAACAACAACCTTAAACCACATTTGCCAGGTATCTTTTTTCTCATCGGATGTTTTTGATGGTGCAAACGGATTGAGCTTTTTAAAATACAATGTGGCAATTGCCAGAATTGCTCCAAGCTGGATTACATAGAGGAAAATCTGAGAGGAAAAGAAATCTGTTTCGCCAATACCCATAAACTCATTGACAAGAATCATATGTCCTGTACTGCTTATGGGGAGCCACTCGGTTATACCCTCAACTATGCCCAAAATGATAGATTGAATAATTTTTATAATATCCATAAAATCACCCCAAACCAGCAAACTGATGCGCTATGGCATCAGTTTACATTATAATTATTTAAATTTAATCCTTGGCATATAATATATCACCATATGTAGGATATGGCCAGAATCTGCGAGCTGTATTTGCCTCAAGTGCATCAACAATTTCTCTTATTTCATTCATATGATCAAGAATTTTTTCTTTGTAGTACATAGCATATGACTTAACGTCAGATTTATGACGAGAGGCTTCGGAGAGAGATGCATCAAGTCTGTTTATTTCTGCAAACAGTTTTGAGTTGAGATGAGAAAGTTCAGAAACAATGGCTTTTTCAACACCGGAATCACTCTCAGGCATAAAAGCTTTTTGTGCATTTGCAGCACTGCTTAAAAATTCAATATATTGTGTGACAGAGGGAATTATGTCTTTTTTGACAATATCTATGAATGTAAGTGCTTCAATGTTGATGGTCTTTGCATAGTTTTCGAGATATATCTCATATCTTGCATGAAGTTCTGTTTCAGACAGTACCCCATGAGAAGTAAAGAGATCTACATTCTTTTTGTCAAGAATATGAGGTATTGCCTCAGGAGTTGTCTTATAGTTGGAAAGACCGCGTCTTTGTGCCTCTTTAACCCACTCATCAGAATAGTTATTACCATTGAAAATGATGCGCTTGTGCTCTTTTATTGTTTCTTTAATGAGCAAAGCAAGTTCGTTGTCAAAATCTTTTGCAGCCTCAAGACGGTCGGCAAACTGACGCAGAGACTCGGCAACAATTGTGTTGAGTACAGTGTTGGGGCCTGCCACCGAAAGCGATGAGCCTACCATACGGAATTCGAATTTATTGCCGGTGAAAGCAAAAGGAGAAGTTCTGTTACGGTCGGTTGTATCTTTGGAAAAGCTTGCAACAACACCAGTGCCCGTGAGCATCTTTTCTCTTTTCTTTTCGCTGTATTCGGCATCGTTTTCCAGTGCATCAAGCACAGCCTCAAGCTGATCGCCTATAAACACAGAAATAATTGCAGGCGGAGCTTCGTTGGCTCCAAGTCTGTGATCATTTCCTGCGCTGGCAACTGCAATACGAAGCATATCCTGATATTCATCAACAGCTTTTAAAACTGCACAGAAGAACACAAGGAATTGCATGTTATCATGAGGCGCTTTGCCGGGATTTAAAAGATTTATGCCATCATCTGTGGTAAGTGACCAGTTGTCATGTTTGCCTGAGCCATTTACAGAAGCAAAAGGTTTTTCGTGAAGAAGACAAACAAGACCATGTTTTAACGCGATCTTCTTCATAAGCTCCATTGTTATCTGATTGTGGTCACTTGCAATGTTACCTGTTGTGAAGATGGGTGCAAGCTCATGCTGCGAAGGTGCGCCTTCGTTGTGCTCTGTTTTTGCAAGAACACCGAGCTTCCACAGTTCACAGTCGAGCTCTTTCATAAATGCTGCCACCCTTGGCTTGATTACACCAAAATAATGATCGTCAAGTTCCTGACCTTTGGGAGGTTTTGCGCCAAACAGAGTACGACCGGTAAACTTTAAATCAATTCTTTTATCAAAGAAGTTTTTGTCTATCAAAAAATATTCCTGTTCCGGTCCGACAGTGGTGAAAACATGTCCGGAAGTGGTGTTGCCCAAAAGACGAAGCACGCGCATAGACTGCTTGTTGATTGCTTCCATAGCTCGTAAAAGAGGTGTCTTTTTGTCGAGAGCCTCGCCACCATAGGAGCAATATGCAGTGGGGATACAAAGTGTTTTATCTTTTATAAAAGCATATGAGGTTGTGTCCCATGCAGTGTAGCCTCTTGCTTCATATGTTTCTCTAAGACCTCCGGAAGGAAATGAAGATGCATCAGGTTCGCCTTTTATGAGCTCTTTTCCTGAAAACTCCATGATAATTTTTCCATCTTCTGACGGAGCAATAAAGCTATCGTGCTTTTCGGCAGTGATGCCGGTCATAGGCTGAAACCAATGAGTATAATGTGTTGCACCCTTTTTGATAGCCCAATCTTTCATAGCACTTGCAACAACATTGGCTGTTTCAAGTGTGAGGGGAATGCCATTGTCGATGGTTTCTTTTAATTTTTTATATGTATCCTCAGGCAGAGTTGAACACATAACACTATCATTAAAAACTTCGCTGGCAAAAATGCTTGTTATATCGTTCAAAATGTTTCCTCCAATCCAATGAAAACACTCTTGTTTTATCAAAACAGTGTCATAAGTATAATTACGAATATTATATAATGGACAGAAAAAAAAGTCAATATTATTTTGTGCTGCAAAGTATACATATCAATCAATAAAAAGAAAAAAATTATGCTGGATTTTATAAAAACAATGTGTTATAATAAATTTACAAGTAATGGAATTTGGAGGTAATGAAATGAAAAGTTTAAAAGGTACAAAAACAGAAGCTAATCTTATGGCTGCATTTGCAGGTGAATCACAGGCTAGAAACAAATATACATATTATGCAAGCAAAGCCAAAAAAGAAGGATATGTTCAGATTGCAGCTCTTTTTGAAGAAACTGCAAACAACGAAAAAGAACATGCTAAAATATGGTTCAAGCTTTTGCATGATGGTATGCCCGACACAATGACAAACCTCGCAGACGCTGCTGCCGGCGAAAATTATGAATGGACCGAAATGTATGCTGAAATGGCAAAAGATGCCCGTGAAGAAGGCTTTGACAAAATAGCATTTCTTTTCGAAGAGGTTGCTAAAATTGAAAAAGAACACGAAGAAAGATACAGAAAACTTCTTGCAAACATTGAAGGCGGCATAGTTTTCTCGAGAGATAATGATATGATATGGCAGTGTGCAAACTGCGGTCATATTGTTATTGGAAAAGCTGCACCTGAAGTTTGTCCTGTATGTGACCACCCGAAAGCATATTTCCAGATTAAAGCAGAAAATTATTAATCTTAAGTATAAAAAAGGTGTTTCTCAAATTTTGAGAAACACCTTTTTTATGTTATTTTATCTCATTGAACCTGGATTTTCTTCGCCAAGAATTATTGTAATATCAACATATTCTCCGCGTCTGTATACCTTGATTTTGATTTCGTCTCCAGGTGATTTTTTGTTTTTAATTTCGTTAATATCGTCAACGGTTTCAATGGGTTCGCCCTCACACTCAACAATTATATCTCCGATGTTGACACCCGACATGTGTGCAGGTCCGTTTGGAGTAATGCTGGATACATACACACCAACTTTCATGTTGTATGCAGCTGCATCCTCTTTTGTTACTGCTCTGCCTGCAATACCTACTACGGGACGTCCGGTTACATATCCGTTTTTGATGAGTTCTTCAATAATAGGTTTTGCTTCATCAATTGGAATTGCAAAGCCGAGACCTTCGAGTGTTTCGGAAGAAATTTTGGCAGTGTTTATACCAATAAGCTGACCGTATTCATTGACAAGAGCTCCGCCTGAATTGCCAGGATTGATTGCCGCATCGGTCTGGATGAGATTCATGGTTTTGTTATCTATTGTAACAGAGCGGTTAAGACCACTTATAATTCCCTGAGTTGTAGTGCCGGCAAATTCCTGTCCCAAAGGGTTACCAATAGCAATTGCTATATCGCCCACTCTGAGTGTAGAGCTGGCACCCATTTGCGCATATGGAAGGCCACGCACATCAATTTTTACTATTGCAAGATCGGTAGAAGCATCTTTACCTATTACTCTGCCTTCGTACTCTTCGCTATTATTTAAAATCACATTGATTTTTGTGGCATTCTCCACAACATGATTATTGGTGACAATGTAGCCATCTTCACTGATTATAACACCCGAGCCGCTACCCTGTTCAATTTCTTTGTCAAGGTTGGCACCAAAAAAGCCATAATACCCGTAAGCGTTGCCAAATGTAGTCTTATTGACAATACCAACAACTGCGGGACCGACCTTGTCGACAATTTCGGGTGTAGAAAGCGACATTCCGTTGATTTTGTCAACCGAAGCATTATCGCCTTTGATGGGACTTTTGGATGAATTTATATTTTCTTCAACGGTATAATATGAATAATTTTGCTCTGCACTGCTTCCAAAAGCACCATTTAAAATGCCGGAATTGGACAAAAATGCGCCACCCGTAATGGAGATTATGGCAGTCAGCACCAGGCTGATTGCAGCTACCGGTACAGATACATATTTTTTCTTCTTTTTGGGAGCATATTTTGTACTGAAAAACTGTTCTTTCTGATTGTGATAGAAAGTGTCATAATAATATGAATCTGACGGATTTTCGTGGGAGTCTTCAATCGGAACTCTATCGGAAGAAGAGGTTTGCTCTTCAGCCTGAAAAGAAACAGTGGCATCATCATTGATGGGATCAATATGAATTATCTCGTTTTCATCGTTGATATTATTGTTTTTAAAATCATTATTATCATATGAATTGAAATCATTATACATAATATTTTCCTCCATATATGTTTTCTACAAGTATATTTTACTTTATACTTTTTAATAAAATGTTAACAAACTGTAAAGAAAAGTAAAACATTAAGATAAAGGAAGCGTAAAAGAAAAAGATGTGTTTTTTTCTTCATCACATGAAACAGTGATTTTTTCATCGTGAGCATCAAGTATACGTTTAACAATGTACAGACCAAGCCCGACGCCACTTTTATCGCTGCTGCGTGAGTTGTCGGTCTTATAAAATCTTTCCCATATGAAAGCAATTTTGTCCGCTTCAATACCTTCGCCGCTGTTTTTTACTGTAATGCGGCACTTAGTGTCCTCTTCCTCAAAACATAGTGCAATAGAACCGTCCTCAGGCGTAAACTTAACTGCGTTGTGTATGAGATTTATCATAACCTGTGTGCAGGAATCTTTATCGGCGCATACAAAACAATGCTCTTCACCGGTCTGAACTGAAACACTGATGTTTTTCTCGGTTATTTCTTTTTCAAAATTCAAAAGAACAATTTTGGAAAGCTCCAGAATATCGAAAGAAGTAATATCGAGTTTTAGTGTGCCGCTCTCAAGCTTTGAAACGCTGAGCAGTTCATTGACAATGCGGGAAAGCCTTTTTGTTTCTGACAAAACAATTTTGAGATATTTGTCATTATCCTCTTTAGGAATAGTGCCATCCAAAATGCCTTCTATAAATCCGGTAATAGATGTCATGGGAGTGCGAAGCTCGTGAGAAACATCCGACACAAATGAATATCTCATTTTTTCTAAATTTTCAAGTCCATCTGCCATTGAGTTGACATTTTGAGCAAGCTCGCCAAGTTCATTTGAAGAAGTATATTCTACTCTTTTGGAAAAATCACCTTTTGAAAAAGCCTTAAGAGCTTTATTGATTTTGGCAAGCGGATTTGTAATTGTTTTGGAAATCTGATAGAGGAAAATTGCCATAAAAAGCAGTGATACTAGCTCCATAAGCATTATTTCCAAAAGTATATCAAAAAATCTGCCCACAAGGTTCGGAGTTTTTACCGTGCAGAATATTGTGCGGGAATTGCCCGAGATTTCACTTTTTACACCCACAGCAAGTGTCATTGTTCTGCCGGAATATATGCCGCTGAGCATATTTTCTGCCTGTATTTTATTCTTTTTTTCCAGAGCTTTATTTGCACTTAGTATTTTTTCCTTGTAGCCCGGATACCTTACAGGAAAATCTGACCAAACTATCTCGCCATTATTTGCAGCCACCAAAACACTGAACCTGGAAAAGTGCGTGAACTGATGCATTGTCTCGTTGTAAAACTTCATCATGCGGCTCGTACTGAAATCGAGAGACATCTGAGTTATTGGCTTGATATGTTCTACAAATTCATTCATTTCCGAATAGGTGTCTGTTTCTATTCCTGACTTTACATTGTAAAAAAACACAAGTGTTAAAACAAGCAGAGAGGCAAGCATAACAACAAGTGCGCCTAAAATCAAACTTTTAATAACACTCGTCTTCATTATTTCACCTCAAACTTATAGCCGACTCCCCATATGGTCCGCAAAGTCCAGTTGTCTGATACACCGTCAATTTTTTCTCTGATTCGTTTAACATGAACATCAACAGTGCGCGAATCGCCGTAATAGTCGTAGCCCCATACCTCATTGAGAAGCTGGTCACGGGTGTAGACTTTATTTGGATGCGAACAAAGAAATGTCAGCAGTTCAAATTCCTTGGGTGGCATATCGATAGTTTCGCCATTTATTTTCATTTCGTAGGTAGATTTGTTGATATAGAGATTGTCGAAAGCCATAGCATCGTCAGCTGAGTCATCGGTTGTACTGCGCCTGAGCACAGCTTTAAGACGGGCAATGAGTTCCTGAGGTTCAAACGGTTTGACAATATAGTCATCGGCACCAAGTTCGAGACCTAAAACTTTATCTATGGTTTCGCCTTTGGCTGTGAGCATGATAACAGGAACAGAGATTGTTTTTCGTATTTCTTTCAAAACTTCCATTCCATCGAGTTTTGGCATCATTATATCCAGTATAACAGCTGAAAACTCCCCTGTTTTCAGTGAATCAAGAGCAGTCTGTCCGTCAAAAACGCACACAACCTTAAAGCCTGTTTTTTCAAGATATAATCTTATCAGTTCACATATATTTTTATCATCATCTGCAACAAGGATTGAATTGTGAATATTCATGGATATCACCTTCAGCTAATTTATTTTTTAATAAATCTCTCCATAAGCTTATAACCTTGTTCAATTAAAATACCGGATTCTGATGCAGTTTGCTCGTCGAAAGAAGAAATGCCCGAATTCTTTTTATCGGTGCTGTCGTAGATTAAATACGGTACTGCATCACGGGTGTGTGTGCGAAGGCAAAGTGGTGTGGGATGGTCGGGAAGTATGAGCATGCGATAGTCTATTGAAAGTGAGTTGAGCTCTTTGATGAGATATCCTACCACTTTTTCATCGATGAGTTCAATTGATCTTATCTTATTGTCAGTCTCGGCACGGTGTCCGGCTTCGTCGGGCGCTTCCATGTGAACAAAGACATAGTCATCGCCGCCTTTTATGGCTTCAAGACAGGCTTTTGCTTTACCGTCAAAATTGGTATGTACATTGCCTGTGGCACCTTCGACATCGATGGAATTGAGACCTGCGCATATGCCAATGCCTTTTATAAGATCGACAGCAGAAATTACACTTCCCTTGAGGCCATGTGCTTTTTCAAAGCTCTCTAAGGATGGTTTTCTGCCTTCGCCCCAGATCCATATTGAATTTGCTTTTTTGAGGCCTCTTTCCTGACGTGCAAGGTTAATGGGATGTGTATTTAATATATCATAGCTTTTTTTCATCATTTCCAAAAGCTTTGCACCATTTTCGCCTTTTGGCAGATAGTCCCCCACTCTGCGCTCCAAAATGTCGTGAGGCGGTGTAAGGTCGAACTTGTCGGGGCCATTGTCCCACACAAGTGCATGACGATAGCTCACACCGGGATAGAAGGTGAATTCGTCATTGCCAAAAGCTGACTGAACAGCTTCAATGAGAACCTTTGCCTCTTCAGTTGTGATTTCGTCGGAGCTATGGTCAGTTATGATTTTATCTTCAAAATTTTCTTCGTCTTCTGTGATATTGACAACATTGCATCTGAAAATCATATCGGTATTTTTAATATCGATGCCCATGCTGACTGCCTCAAGCGGCGAGCGACCGGTATAGCACTTCTGAGGATCATATCCCATAGCGGAAAGATTGGCAACATCACTGCCTGCGGGAAGATTTTCGGGCACGTTTTTGACAAGTCCAATCTCAGACGATTTAGCGAGAAAATCAATGTTTGGCTTACTTGCAATCTGCATTGGAGTTTTTGAGCCGAAATCATCAAGAGGATAATCAGCCATGCCATCGGCAAGAATAACTATGTATTTCATATTGTAATTCCTTTCTTTCATGGTATATCAAATATATTATGCAACAAAATTCCAAAAAAATCTACCCCCTACTTACAAATTTGTTAAATTTACCACTGTTTTTGATTAATATAATTTCCAATACACTTGCAAAACTATGTTTTTTGTAATATAATAATGACAATCAATAAATTTTGAAAGGTATGATAAACATGATTTTAGTTACAGGTGGCGCAGGTTTTATCGGAAGTCACACTTGCGTAGAGCTTCTTGATGCAGGCTATGAAATTGCTATTATAGACAATTTTTGCAATTCAAGACCTGAAGTGCTTGATAAGATAAGAGAAATTTCAAAAAAAGATTTTAAGTTTTATGAAGCTGACCTTCTTTGCAGAGAAAAGGTAGAACAGATTTTTGAAGAAAACAAAATTGATGCAGTTATTCATTTTGCAGGTCTCAAGGCAGTTGGCGAATCGGTCAGCATGCCTCTTGAATATTACCACAACAATATCACAAGTACTCTCGTTCTTTGCCAGACAATGGCAAAATACGGATGCAAGAAAATTGTATTCTCTTCATCGGCCACAGTTTATGGCGATCCTGCCAGCGTGCCGATTAAGGAGGATTTCCCTCTTCACACAACAAACCCATATGGTGCAACAAAGCACATGATTGAAAGAATACTCACCGACCTCTATGTTTCTGACAACGAATGGAGCATTGCTCTGCTCAGATATTTCAATCCTATTGGTGCTCACGAAAGCGGTCTTATTGGTGAAAACCCCAACGGTATACCCAACAACCTTGTGCCCTACATTGCAAGAGTTGCAGTTGGTAAACTTGAGTGCCTGAGTGTATTTGGTGATGATTACAACACTCACGACGGAACAGGCGTGAGAGATTATATTCATGTTGTTGACCTCAGCAAAGGCCACGTTAAAGCTGTTGAGAAGGTTACATCATGCACAGGCGTTGAAGCATACAACCTCGGAACAGGAACCGGATATAGCGTGCTTGATGTTGTAAAAGCATATGAAAAAGCTGCAGGCAAGAAAATTAACTACAAAATAGTTGACAGACGCCCCGGTGACATTGCAATGTGCTATGCTGACCCCGAAAAATCAAAAAGAGAGCTCAACTGGCAGGCACAGTTTGACCTCGAAAGAATGTGTGCTGACAGCTGGAACTTCACACTTAAAAATATGTAATATGACATATTGATTTCACTTAAAAAGGATGCTATTTCCGATAGAAATAGCATCCTTCATTTTTTATAATCCGGCTATTTGCACTATAAATGCAACTAAAGCTGCACCAAGTGCAACAGTTAAAAGTCCCTTTTTGAAATATGCCAATATCACTGCAGCAATGCAGCCCAAAGCTGCCGACATCGCTGAACCTGTGCTTGTGAAAATTGCGGGGAATGTCATTGCGGCAAGTACTGTATATGGAACATAAAACAAAAACGACTGAATCCAACTGTTTTTGATTTTCTTGCGGAAAACCACCATTGGAATTGTTCTGATTGCATATGTCAAAAGAGCCATGACAGCAATGCTTATGAGTATGAGAGATATTTTCATTGCTGCACCTCCTTAAGAGGAAAAAAGGTGGCACAAAAAGCACTTACTGCAACAGTGATTATTATAACCGTCCAACCCCCGGAAAAAACTTTGAGAAAAGATGCAAATTCAAAAACAAGACTCATCACAACAGATAAAGCTATCGCAACGAGGACCTTTTTATTTTCCCGGGCAGGAGGAATAATTATAGCAATAAACATTCCGTAAAGAGCAATGCCCAATGCAGACGAAAGAGCCGCCGGCATAACCGATGTAGCAACTGCGCCTGCCATGGTACCCATTGTCCACCCAACTACGGGGGTGAGAATAAGTCCTGTCATATAGGGAGTGGTAAGTGTTTTTTCTCTGCGCATTGACACTGCAAAAATCTCATCGGTAATGCCAAATGAAACAAAAAACCGCTGCCACAATTTCATGGAAGAGTCAATTTTTTGTGAAACTGAAAGAGACATCAGGAAATATCTCATATTTATTATAAGAGTGGTTATGGCAAGCTCTATGAGTTTACCACCGGCAAGAATAATATTTACTCCGGCAAACTGTCCTGCACTTGTGAGATTTGTAAACGATGTTAGTATTGCCGCCCACCAGGGAAACCCTGATGATACGACGGTAAGACCAAATGCCATAGAAACCGAAAAGTATCCAAGGCAAATCGGAATTCCGTCTTTTATTCCATTTGTAAATTCTTTTGTTTTCATAATTGCACCCTATTTATAACATGTTGAAAATTCTGAAATTAAAATAGACCCAGATAGCTCAATGCAAAAATCCACAGAAACAGAGTAAACAGGCATAGTGCAGAAGATGTTGCAATAACCTGAACTGCAAGAGTCTGGTCGCCATCCATTTGTTGTGCCATGGCAAAGGATGAAACTGCTACCGGAGAAGCAAACACTACTAAAAGACATGCAAGCGCTTCGCCCGAAAAACCAAACCATACTGCAACGGGGATTATGATGAGAGGAACAAGAACAAGTCTTGCAAGCACTACTATTACATTTTCTCTGAAATATCCCTTCATATCGGATAATTCGAACTCAGAACCGAGCACAATTATTGACAAAGGTGTGGCAATAGAGCTGATATCTTTCACAGATTTTTCGAGAATGTGAGGAAGTTTTATACCCGATGCAAAAATTATGATGCCTGTGATGCATCCTATAATCAACGGGTTGGTGATTACTCCTTTTAAAAGCTTTAATATATTAAGCCTTGTGCTTCCTTTTCTGAATCGCTCAAGTGCCACAACAGCAAGAGTGTTGAACACAGGAATAACAACAGCAACCATGAGCGATGCAAGACCACTTGTTTTATTGCCACAAATGTAGCTTACAAGAGGGATGCCCAAAATTGC
This sequence comes from Clostridia bacterium, assembly GCA_045586905.1. GTDB lineage: Bacteria > Bacillota > Clostridia > UMGS1810 > UMGS1810 > RGIG1828. The sequence continues at coordinate 14,067 of JAZNBF010000051.1, read as the reverse complement.
AAAATTTGCACGAAAAAATCCCTGAAGCATTACACCTCTTTTGGAATTGTCTTTGGTTAAGATGAGAACTGCAAAATATCCCAGAATAAAAATAAAGAGAATTCCCACCACGGTGAAAACTATCAACCTCAGATCAAAAACGCCGGATGTCTGTGTGCTATATATATTGTAAAACAAAAGGACCGGAAGAAAAATCCTGAAAATCACCTTATTCATCACATCAAGGCTTTTTTTGTCGGCAAGTTTTGTTTTCTTGATTACATAACCTGTAAGCATGAGAATGAATATGGGCATGATTGCTTCAAAAGACAGCTTTATGCTTTCCACTGTGTAAACCTCGTTTCTCTTATGTATATAAATTATCAGATGTGCACTTTAATAATAATTTTTTTAATTTTTGACGGGGTGTTGTTTAAGGCAATACCCGGTCTGTGTATGTCGTGAGGATAGAAAATGCAAAAATCGCCACTTTGTGTTGTGCAGTAAGATGCAATGGGGTTGTCGTGATAAAACGCAACATCTTTTTCGGGGTTATATTCATCTTTTATGACAGCATTTTCGGCTTCCATCACGCCCATCATTTCGCAGCCTTCTGCTATAAACTGAATGTCTATGTAGTTTTCGTGGCCTTCAAAGCGGCTGTTTTCTATAAGCTTTGAATCGTAGCTCTGAATTATTGCATGGATGTCTTTACCGTCTATTTCGTATTTGCTCTCCTCCAAATTTTCATCCACTGCCTTTTGAATAAACTCAAAAGCTTTTTCAAACTTTGAATTTACTCCATAATACATTTTACAGTTTTTAATGTTGTCAAAAATCATTGTTCTCTCTCCTTTTCATTTTATTAAAGCATGTTTGTGGTTATATAGTCGATACCGTAACCAACTCTTCAGCTTCACATTGGTCATCACATGTCATGTAATTTACTTTTGTTATGTTCTTAGAAAAATTCCTTTTTTCAACGGGAATTAAAATTCAGGAGTCTTTATAACTCCAAGTCCGCTCAATTCGGCTATATTTTTGCCAAATTCGCCCTGCATAAGTTCTGCAAAAGCATCGATTTTCGGATTGTTTTCACCGTCACGAATTACTGCATAGTAGTTTGTTGTGAACGGATAGGTTCCGCTCGAAATTGTTTCTTCGGAAGGCTCTATGCCATTGATGCTCATCAGCTTTAAATCAAGAGGACCAAGTATAAAAGAATTCATCTGATAATAGTAGAACAAGCTATATCCCATAGCATATTTGCCCTTATTGTTTCGGTTATAGTCGTCTACTTCGGTAAGAATGCTTGACATCATAAGAGATGTGCGCTCTCTTGATATATCTTCGCTTATTTCTTTTCCATTCAAAACAAACTGCTCCATCTGAGCATGGCTGCCACTGTCTTCGTTGCGACAATAGGCGGCAAGGACAGCATCATCTCCACCAAGCTCTTTCCAATTGGTTATGCTGTTATATGCATATATGTTGTGAAGCTGGTCGGCGGTGATATTGGAGGTTTTGTTATCTTTACCGGTGAAAAATATGAGTGCTTCATTTGCTATGGGAATGAATTTGAGGTTTACACCTTTTTCTTCGGCATATTTTATTACATCTTCGCCTGCATCGGGAACAAATATCATTTCAACTTCCCCATCGATGAGGCGCTTATACGATGCGACTGTCTTGCTGTGGTTTTTTGGGAAATCAGGATGGTTATAATAATTCTGGTAGTATGCACTATATATGTTTTTAGTTATTGCATGGGTAGATGTTGAACCGTCTAAAACGGGTATTGCTATCTCCGGAGCATCGGTTCGGGCAATTGCCGGTGCATTGTTTATGAAAAATCTACGGATGAACTGATAGATAAACTCACAACATTCCAATCTTGTTACAGGGCGCTGAGGGTGGAAATAATACTCATCGTCGGCAGTATCTAAAAAGTCATGGTCAACAAGGTCAAACCAGATGTGAAAGCCATTGGCATTCAGTGCATTGAAAGCCTCTGTGGCATAGTAGGTGATGTCTTCATAGTCAGACCATCGTGAATAATCGTATTCTTTTTCGGTGTCGATTTTCCCCATGTCACAAAGCATACGGTATGTCATTGCAACAAGTTGTTCACGGGTGACGGACAAATTGGGATTGAAATATGTATCCTGAATGAAAACGCCTCTCTTAAGAAGTGACATAATATGATCTTCTGCCCAGTGTCCGCGAGGAACATCGTCATATGTGGAAACTGCATCTGACACAGGTACGCTGAAAAGTCTTGTGAATATTACTGCCATTTCTGCCCGAGTGAGTTCTTTTTCGGGTTTGAAGCTACCGTCTTCAAAGCCTACAACGATTTCTCTTGAGGAAATCTCGTGTATGTAGCTTTCGTATCTGTATCTTTCTCCCAAGTCATTAAAAGGCGAGGTGTATGTTACTTTTTCTACCGTAAAATCATTATCGCGAGAAATGTATGCATAGCTGTATCCGTCAAGAGGCCCTATGGAAATAGGAATAATCTGCCCGGATTCTTTGTCGCGAGCGATATATACAGTATCACTGCCATAGTCATAGTTTTCTTCTGATTTGATGTGCTTGATTTCTTTATCATCGTGAGAATTTGTGTTATCGTTTGCAAAAGCACAAAAGGAAGGCAAGCTTCCAAAAGTTAAACATGCAGCCAAAACCATTGCCAATATTTTTTTCATAAAACTACTCCTTTCTGCACTGTTCATACATCGGGACTGAAAATTTGGTTATTGAATTTTGATAGAATTTAGCACAACAGAGCTATCGCTCCGTATTATGTGTAGCCTTTTATTTTGTAATAACAAATGTACCTGCGATATCTGACAGTTGTTTTTTCAATTCTTCACTTGTATTATGAGGGAATTTCCATGAAATGATATACACAGTTTTGCCTGACACATGGAGCTTAAACCACAGTGTGTCTCCGTCGGCTTCTTGTCCGCAAAGAGAATATCCCATCAAATCTTCAAAGATATAGTCGTCATTGTCTTTTAAAAATTTACTTCTTGCGGATATTTCGTCGGAATTATTGTATGTGGATACTTTAATTTCAACATCATCTCTTTTTGTGTATTCCCATGTTTCTTCTAAGACTCCGTCATCATATTCTTTTTCATAACGGTAATCATTTGCCAAAACAGTGATGGTGTAGCCTTCGCCTGCGTGTGATTCACTTCCACTGCCGATGGTGGTATAGATTTTGTCGTTTTTTGCTTCGGGGAGATAGAGATTGTTTGAGTTGTTGTCTTTGCATCCGGCAATCATAATCAGGATTAGCATCAGAAAAATTAAAGTGGTTTTTTTCATTGATTTTCCTCCTTAATCAAATATTGCTCCGTCTACAACAGGTGCAAGAGCTTCTTTTGCATCACTTGAATACTTATATTTCGGAATTTTTGATGACTTGTTTGCGATAAATTTATAGCCATTTTTTAATATTTCAAAAGTATATGTGTTTTTTCCATCATCTGTTTTGCAGATAAGCTCATTATCTTTGACATGATATGTTCCTTGTGCAATATAGCTTGAGAACAAAGACCAAAAGAACTGAAATTTTTTGTTTTCTTCATTGAGCGAAAGACATGGCTTTGAAATCTTTTCAACAGACTCTTCGTATGTAAAAATGCGTTTTTTAGATTCAGCAATTACAAGTATTTTTTCAAGCTCAGCCATATCTTCATCACTTATTGCAGCATGTTTACCGCCTTTGTTTATCTCACTGCAACCGACAAGAATATCGTATGTGTAGTTGTCATAGGTTATTGCATAATCTGCAATGCCCTTGCAAGGCTCGTTTATGTACTTAGAGTTTTTGAGCAAATCAGATATGAAATCTACATCTGATTTATTGGAAACTTTGAATGTTTTGTCTGTTCCAAAAGACTTGACATCTAAAATAACATTGGTCGGATCTTCATAGTTCATAAACCAACTGCCCATTTTTACACCGATATTGTTTTCATATGGCTCATCAGGAGATACACCGACATACCTGACTACCTTATATCCAAGTCCCCAATAGGTAACTTTGCTGCCATCGTAACTTACGGTTTTTATACAGCACTTTGGTTCATGGCCTGTTGATACATTTGCAGTGTCTATATATTTTGTAATGAAGCTTGCGATAAAGAGGAGCAACAAAGCAAAAACTGTGATTATGATAGTTTTTTTCTTCATATTTTGTACCTCAAAGTAAAAATCAAATTTTAATAAACTGCCACATTCCCAAGGTGTATTATTACTCGTGTCAAGTCGGGCGAACAGTGAATATTAGGACCTACTATTTTCCACCTTAAATTTTCACTGATTTTCCTTAAACACTTTTCCTTAGAACCCACGAGAATACTGGATTTTCTCGCATCCGATAGTATATGTAAATATTATAAATCGGCAAACTATTTTATTAAATTTAGAGATTTGATTTCTTATATCTCATATGAACTTGATACTATAATTCATTTTAAAATATACAATTCGCTTAAGGCACGAGTATATGCAATATATTTTTCGTTTCTTGTCAAATCAGAATCAAAAACAAAAACTGAATCGAACTCCAAACCTTTTGCCTGTTTAATATTCAATACTACTGCTTTTCTTTCATGAAAAAGTTCATTATAAGAACAGTACTTCTTCAATTCATCAGGAATACAGTCTTTATCATTACATATTATTGCCGTGCGATTATTTAAAATCAGATTTAACACTATTTTCCATATGTATTCGTAACGAGACGATATAACCTCAACATTTTTTGTCTTTATACCAAAAGATTTATTTGACAAATTAAGTCGCTCATTATAAAATCGAACAATTTCTTCGCTATTTCTGTAGTTTTCCTCCAATTCAAATATTTCACAATCTATGTTTTTCTCAAGTAATTTCCAATCTCCTATATTACAACCTGTTGAAATTTGCTGATTGATATCGCCATAAACATTGAATTTCAAACTATTATTATTAATGCGCAGCATCAAAATATATTGCAACAAAGAAATATCTTGTCCCTCATCTATGCAAAGCAATTTGTCGCAATATCTATCAGGTAGTGCACCGTAATAATAATACAATGCAAGCACCTTGGAGTAAAGTATACTGACCGTTATATTAGAATGAATTGTCTTGCCATTCTCTTTTCGATCTTTAATCTTAATATCTTCATACCCAAACTTTATAAATGTATTCTCGATAGCATTATCAATTTTAGGAATACTGCCATTTTGGTTATACATAAGATTAATTGGAATTTGTTCGACCTGCGATTTTAATTCTAAAGCAAATTCTGAAGAATATATTAAATCACATATTTCTTTTGGGAACTCATGCGTTAACAACCCTGACAAATCATATGATAGATTGCTACCAGCTGTATTCAAAATTCTATACCTGCTTATTATATCAATCCAATATTCTGAAATAGTCATTTTAGGGATTAGATCAATGCCCAAGTTTTTAGTTAAATCATCAATAAATAAAGTGAAATTGCTATTTGGTGTTATTATTTTTACTTTATCATAGTTCACTTTATCATTATTGAACTTCATGTTTGCCAAACGGTGAAGAAGAATCATCGTTTTTCCGCTTCCGGCACATCCTTGAACAATTAAGCTTTTATTAAAATCGTAATCTATAATTCTGTTTTGATTTTCCTGAATAGAGCGAATGATATTTGTAATATTTTTTTCACCCTTTTTCTCCCTAAGCACTTTCAAAAGATACTGATCAGTAATATTGGCTCTTGATTCATCAGAGTTAATTTTATATTCGTCAAATATTTCTGATAATTCACCATCGACAACATCTAAATTCCTACGCAATTGTACGTCATGCTGCTGTCCATTATAATAAAAAGATAAACTTCTTTTTTCTCTATATTTTCTCCCAATATCAGACCAAACAGAATAAACGTTTAACGATTCGTTATCACAAATATATGCTTTTTCTCCAATATAAATAATATTATTTGTATCATATGAGAATAAATCCATTCTTGCATAGTAAGGGCGTTTTTTTAGTTCATACAATTCGTAAATTTCTTGTGTTTTTATATGATTATCAACGCGTTTTTTTCTCCATTCTCTCTTTTGATCATTATCCATCCACCAGGTTTCGTTATCAATTTCTTGAATACCGAGGGATCTTTTTTCAATATCTATATCAATTTGATTTTTGACTTCTTTAAGATGTATATTTTCTTCATTAAAACTTTTTTGATAACCGTCCTCTTTTTTAATAAAGTCATTTTCGGAAGGAGACATATAATACTGCTCACTGACATTTACGAACATTCCATTTGCTATATTATATATATACGTTGCTAATTCTCTATTTTCAATCCCGCAATCTCCTGTTTGAAACACATCGCCTAACTCACGTAAAATACATTTATCCATACTTTCATAAGCTAACGACGTTAATTCAATTAACTTGTTATTATTAATTAATCGTTCTCCTCTTTTATTATATCCGTTGACGTTATATCCATCTTTGTTATAACCCTCATAATCGAAACCATTTTTATCAAAACCGTCTCTATCATATCCCATTCGATTATATCCTTCTGCATTAAAGCCATCAATATCGTACCCATTGATGTTATATCCATGTATATTATATCCACGTTTATCAAAGCCATATAAATTATAGCCTTCTTTATTATATCCTTCCCTGTTGTATCCATCCCGGTTATATCCTTCTATATCGAAGCCTTCTCTATCATATCCACTCTCATTATAACCATATTCATTATATCCCTGCTTGTCAAAACCACATGAATTATAACCGTTTTTGTTGTATCCTTCCATATTATACCCATTACGGTCATATCCTTCTACATTAAATCCGTTTTTGTCATATCCATCTCGATTAAAGCCATATTTATTATAGCCTTCCTTATCATATCCTTTTCCAAACAAACCATATTTGAACATTATGCATTCCTCAAATTTTAAAAATTTAATCAATTTAGCTAACTGGCATTTTCTATTTAATCTCTTTTATGTCTATCATTAAAATAATAGTTTTTTTCGTATTTATCAATTGCATAAAACATTTTGGGATATTTACGCGCATACTCACTACGCAACCAATCTACATCATATGGAATTTTTCTCGGCTTTACAATACGCTGTCTGATTCTTTTCTCTATGAGATTTATTGCTTTAGATGCGGATTGAGCAGACCATCCTGTCATATTTGGTAATTTAAACTCATATTTTGAAACGTAAAAAAGCAATTTCACAAGTTGCTTATAAGTCATAAGACTATCTTTTGTATACATGTTTGACATGATTTTTTTATGCACTTTATTATCATTCATATTTGTTATCACTTCCCGCAGTATGATTTTTCTATGATTACTCGTATCAAGACAGGATAAAAAGATACATCTTTTTGGTATAGAACCAAACTCAGATTGATGTATACATGCTATAAAGTTTGGCATATTCTCCGCCTTTTGCCATAAGTTCGGAATGGGTGCCGGTTTCGGCTATGCCATCTTCTGTGAGAACTATTATCTTTGTGGCATTGCGTATGGTGGTGAGACGGTGGGCAATGGTGAAAGTGGTACGACCTTTGGCAAGGCGCTCGAGTGATTTTTGAACTATAAGTTCGCTTTCGTTGTCGAGAGCACTTGTGGCTTCGTCCAGAATGAGAATAGGTGGGTTTTTGAGGAAAAGCCTTGCAATAGAAATTCTCTGCTTCTGACCACCCGAGAGCTTAAGTCCCCTCTCGCCCACATAGGTGTCATATCCATTTGGAAGCGACATGATAAATTCATGGGCACCGGCGCTTTTTGCCGCATCGATTATCTCTTCTTCGGTGGCGCCGGGGCGTCCATATGTGATGTTATCTCTTACACTTCCACTGAAAAGGTAGACATCCTGCTGAACAACACCGATGTTGCTGCGCAGGGAGCTGAGCTTTATATCTTTTATGGATATACCGTCTATGGTTATATCGCCACCGGTGAGTTCATAGAACCTTGGCAGGAGGTTGCACATTGTTGTTTTGCCGCCGCCTGACGGACCTACTATGGCTATGTTATCACCTTTTTGGACACTCAGGTTCATGCTTGAGAGTACATTTTTATCGTTTTCTGAATAGGAGAAGGTTACATCTTTGAAATCGATGTCGCCAGATACATTGGTTAAATCTGTGGCAGAAGGCAGGTCGGCAATCTCGGGAATTTCGTTCATGATTTCATTGAAACGGTCTATGCCTGTGGTGCCTCTCTGGAACTGTTCAGTGAACTCGACAAGCTTGCGAATGGATGCAATGAGAGTCTGAATGTAGAGAAGATATGCCACAAGGTCTGCTGCAGTGATATGACCTTTTATCATAAAAATAGCACCAACGGTGATGATGGCAACATACATTACACCATCAAAAAAGCGTGTACAAGCATGAAAGCGAGCCATGTATCTGTATGAAATTTTCTTTCTTTCAAAAAACTTGCCATTGCCTTCGGAAAAATACTCTTTTTCTTTGTCTTCGTTTGCAAAGCTTTTTACAACCCTGACACCCAAAAGAGTGTCTTCAACCTGGGCATTGAGTTCCCCTATTTGTTCACGCTGTTTTTTGAAGGCAGTTTTCATGCCTTTGCGGAAGAAAATGACTGAGAAAAGCATGAGAGGAAGCAAAGCAAATATGATGAGTGTGAGAGGCACATTGACACCACAGAGGATGATGAACGAACCGACAATTTTTATGGTGCATATGAAGAGTTCTTCGGGGCAATGATGAGCAAATTCGGTGATGTCGAAGAGGTCGGTTGTGATGCGGGACATTATCTGTCCGACTTTGGTATTGTCATAGTAGCTGAAAGAGAGCTTCATGAGGTGGTCGAACATGTCGCGGCGCATATCGGTCTCGATGCGTGCGCCCATTACATGACCTGCATTTGACATGTAATAGTTTGCTCCGGTATCGATAAGTCTGAGAAGAAGATAGACTGCACCCATTTTAAGAACCGTTGAAATCAAAAGTGCGCTTCCTGTTTCTGCCGCCTGAGTTATGTGACGGACAATCATGGGCAAAACAAGCTCACACACCGTAGAAAGACATGCACACAAAAGGTCGAGTATTACAATGCCTATGTATGGTTTATAGTATTTGCTGAAAAATTTGATGCTTTCTATTTTTTTATGTTTTTTCATGACATATTCTCCCTTTTACTTCAATATAAGCATTATACCAAATTTTATATAAAAGCACAACATTTTTCGTTCAAAAAAAGGATGGAAACAAGCCACCCTTTTTTAATACTATTTCTGAAGCATTTTAACTTTAATGCTGAACGAATTTTGCTTTATGAGAGGTTTAAAATCGATGAGATAAACATCTGTTTTTTCATGTGTAATGTGTGAGGTGTGAATGTCTGTTGTAATGTTTACTTCCCATCTTTCTTTATCATATTTTACGATTGCGTTTCCGAGGAAAACCTCCCCGTCATTTACCGTCGGTTTTCCTAATGACACAAGACGACACACATAGCTTCCCTCGCCCAGAAAATCGAAGCTGTCGGAAAGAGTGATGCCATCGTCTCTAAAGCTTATTGTTCTTTTAAGTGTTTTTAAAGATTTGCCTTCATAGGCATTTTTCATATCGACCACTACACTGTCGGAGTGAACTGTTAAGCATCCGTTATATTGAGCACCGGGGTGCTGAGGGTTGCCATTTATGATGGGTACGCTATGTCCAAAAGAGGAATTGCAAAGTATGCCATAGCGGGTGTCGGGGCGGAAATAGTCGGCTGTGTATTCTCCGCAGCCTAAATCGGCAATAATCTGACTGTCACCTGACGCAAGGATGAAACTGCCGACATCGTTGTGGTTGTGAGGTTCATCGTTGTGGCCGCCTTTTATGGCAAAGGAATAAGAAGGAGTCCTTTTAATAAACCACTGAGTGTCGGGCAGGTGGTATTGCGCCTGAGTGTCGAATGCAGTGTTCAAATGCTGAGGATTGTAGAAAACAAAAGACCTTATGTGGTGACACCATCTGCCACAGTGGTCGTTAGTTTTAAGTTCTGTGGGAGGAAGACAAAAATCGTCACCATATATAGTTTTGAGAAAATGGCACATGCCCACCATCAGATTGCTATGGGGCGTTGCATCGGAAAAAGTGGCTATGACGGTTTTGGTAAGGTAGGTTTTTTGCGCAAAATCGGCAATGTTTTTGATTTTGTCGCTTTCGAAGAGATTGTCTTCTCCGTTTGTAAATTCAGCTAAAAGGTCGGCATACCAGATATAGAAACCGAAACCATATTCCCAGTATGATAACCCCTCGGGGCACGCACCATCATATTTATATCCAGCCAGAAAAGCATCCATAGATGATGAAATACGGTTTTTTACAAGCGAAAATTCTTCGGGAGCCTGATATATAAAGGATGCACCAACTGATGCGGCACACACTGCCGCCCAGTTGTTTTGCCACTCTTCCCACCTTTGTTTTTTTGCCTTATAAGGCTCGAGAACCTTAGTTTTTACTTCATGATTGATGCGATTGACAATGAGAGCATCTAATCTGTCGGCAAGAAGAAATTTGATTTCTGAAAGTGCAAAAGCTGTTTCGGAGCTGAAAAGGTCAACTGTGTCTGATTCTGTCTGAGGATAGCTTTGAAGGTGAGCAGGAACTACCCACGAGTATTCATCACATATTGCCCATATTGTGTTCTGAAGATTTACGATGTAGTCACTGTTTTCGGGATATATGAGGCTCAGGATGGCAAGAGTGTTGAGTCTTATTCTTTTTGAAAAATATGTTTTTTCGTATATGTTTCGGTCTCCTGTCTCAAAATAGAGCTTATACAGACTGTATTTTGGCGAGGGGATGTCATCTTTGCAATGTTCGTCATATAACTTATATAATCTTTCGATAAGAGGCTTATATGCCAAATCCTCTCTTACCTTTTGCCAGAATTGTTTGTTTGCTGCAATTTCTTTAAACATATTGTCACCTTTCAAAAATATTGAGCCGGGATTGTTGATGTAATGACATTATACAATAAAAGCTAATAAGATTCAATTCTTTTTAAAAAAATGCAATACCTCTGCCAGTGTCTTTAAGATATTTGGCAAAAGTATTGCGATTTTTAATTATTCATAATCTACAACATCAACCCATGAAAAGAGAAAATCTTTTTCATGTTCATTGCACTTTACAGACTGTGATGCAGCTACAATCGGCATCCACTTCTGAACATACTGTTTTGCGGTGTCACTCTTTTTGCAGAACAGATCCAGATACTTATCTGCAATCTCTTTGCTTCCGCCAAGACAAAACAAAAGATATGTCCTTGCCGCATCAGCTGATGCATTGCCCTGTGTTACATGTGCCCAGTCGATGATGTACGCTTCACCGTCTTTTGTGATTATTATATTTGAAGGGTTAAAATCACCATGGCAAACCTTTTTATGTTTTGGCATGCCTTCAAGTCTTGTGTGAAGTTCATAACGTGTTGTTGCATCAAGCGTTGTCTGACTGATTTTTTGGTTCATTTTATCCTTAAGCTTATTGAGCAGCGGGCAAGTGCGTGCCTGCACTTCTATTTGAAGATTGACCAAAAACTCAAGATACTCATCCATATTTTCCGGGTTATCTTTCATAAGCTCAGCAAGTGTCTTTCCCTCAATATATTCGGAAACGATTGCCCATTTTCCGTCTATTGTTGTTACTTCTATTATCTTAGGCATCTTAATTCCGGTTTCTTCAACCCTTGCCTGATTCAGAGCTTCATTCAAAATATCGGCTTTCGAATATTCACAGCCGAACAGTTTAATGCATTTATCTCCGTCACGGTAGATTATCTTATTTTCTCTTTCGGCAACTATATTTTCAAGTTTCATATCAAATAACCTCCCTTTAAATTCAAACATTTTGCGGCATTTGGGGTTCAGTGAAATGTTTGCCATAGTAGGCATTGAGATACATTTGTCTAATTTCGCTCATCAGAGGATATCTTGGATTTGCACCTGTGCACTGATCGTCATACGCCTGCTCTACCATTTCATCGAGATTGTCGAGGAATACTTTTTCGTCTACGCCATAGTCTTTTATTGTTCCTTTTATTCCGACTTTTTCTTTAAGATCGTTGATTGCTTTGATAAGTCCTTCAAGTTTTTCTTCATCTGTTTTACCCTTTATTCCAAGATAATCTGCAATTTCTGCATAACGACTGAGTGTGTGAGGGTGGTCATACTGAGAGAATGTTCCCATTTTAACAGGAGCCTGGGCTGCGTTGAAACGCAGAACTTCTTCAATCATAAGAGCATTGGCAACACCATGAGGCAAGTGGTGGAATGAGCCAAGCTTGTGAGCCATGGAATGACACACACCGAGGAATGCATTTGCAAACGCCATACCTGCCATGGTGGCAGCATTTGCCATTTTTTCTCTCGCTTCGATATCTGTCTGTCCGTTTTCATATGCTCTTGGTAAATATTCGAAAACGGTTTTTAAAGCCTTGAGTGCGATACCGTCTGTATAGTCGGTTGCAAGCATTGCGGCATATGCTTCCAGAGCGTGTGTTACAGCGTCTATACCTGATGCTGCTGTCAGACCTTTTGGTGCTGACATATGAAAATCTGTGTCGACAATAGCCATGTCGGGCATGAGTTCATAATCGGCAAGAGGATATTTGACACCTGTCTGCTCATCTGTTATAACTGCAAAGGGTGTAACTTCAGAACCTGTGCCGGCAGATGTGGGAATTGCTATGAAGTATGCCTTTTCACCCATTTTTGGGAATGTGTAAACCCTCTTTCTGATGTCGATAAACCTCATCGCCATATCCATAAAGTCTGCGTCCGGATGCTCATAGAGAACCCACATAATTTTTGCTGCATCCATGGCAGAACCACCGCCGAGTGCAATGATTGTGTCCGGTTTGAAAGCTGCCATCTGAGCGGCGCCGTTTTTGGCATTTAAAAGTGTTGGGTCAGGCTGTACATCAAAAAAGGTTGTGTGGACAATGCCCATTTCGTCAAGCTTATCGGTGATAGGTTTGGTGTAACCGTTTTCGTAGAGGAATGTGTCAGTTACTATGAAAGCTCTCTTTTTGCCGAGCACATTTTTGAGCTCACTGAGCGCTACCGGCAAGCAGCCTTTTTTGATATATAACTTTTCAGGTGTGCGGAACCAAAGCATGTTTTCCCTTCTTTCTGCTACTGTTTTAATATTCAGAAGATGTTTTACACCAACATTTTCTGATACTGAGTTGCCACCCCATGAACCACATCCGAGTGTGAGTGAGGGCGCAAGTTTGAAGTTGTAAAGGTCGCCGATGCCACCATGTGAAGAAGGAGTATTGACTAAAATTCTGCAAGTTTTCATGCGCGCTGCAAAGCTATTTAATTTTTCTGTTTGGGTAACTTCATTCAGATATACTGAAGAGGTGTGGCCAAAGCCACCGTCTTCAACGAGTTTTTCTGCTTTATCGAGTGCTTTTTCAAAGCTATTTGCTTTATACATTGCAAGAACAGGCGAAAGCTTTTCGTGGGCAAATTCTTCAGATAAATCTACACTTTCTACTTCACCTATAAGGATTTTTGTTCCTGCGGGTACCTTAACACCGGAAAGCTCAGCAATTTTAAAGGCTGACTGACCAACTATTTTGGCATTTAATGCACCATTTATGATAATTGTTTTTCTGACCTTTTCAATTTCTTCATCATTTAAGAAGTAGCAACCACGGGATGCAAATTCTTCTTTGACTTTTTTGTATATGCTTTCAAGAACAATTACAGATTGCTCCGATGCACAAATCATGCCATTGTCGAAAGTTTTTGAATGGATAATCGAATTTACTGCAAGAATTATATCGGCACTGTCATCGATGATAGCAGGAGTATTGCCGGCACCAACACCAATGGCAGGCTTACCACTTGAATATGCGGCTTTAACCATTCCGGGACCTCCTGTTGCCAGGATAATGTCTGCCTCTTTCATAACTGTGTTTGTCATATCAAGACTTGGAACATCAATCCAACTGATGATACCTTCCGGCGCTCCTGCTTTAACCGCCGCATCAAGTACAATTCTTGCAGCGGCAATCGTTGA
>JAZNBF010000050.1:0-14444 GCA_045586905.1 Clostridia bacterium | reverse complement strand
GAGCACGAAGTGCGAAGATAAAACAACGAAACCATGTATGCCAAAACTTCCGACAAACCGAGCGCCATCTGTCGGCGCGAAGGTGAGTCTGAGAAGTTGACGGTTTGCACCGTAGAGAAACAGTCCGGGTGACTGTTTCTCAGGTGAAAAGTTGTATGAGCGGGTACTGTTGGCGAAATGAGCCGCAAGCGAATAAGCCAACGGTCGCGAATACGGTTTGTGACAGCGTCACAAACATTCTCCTCGCCATACCAAAGATACCTCAATGGGGCTTTGGTATGAGAGAATTGAGCTCCGAAAGGTTGCTATGGTTTCTGTTGAATTGAGCACGAAGTGCGAAGATAAAACAACGAAACCATGTATGCCAAAACTTCCGACAAACCGAGCGCCATCTGTCGGCGCGAAGGTGAGTCTGAGAAGTTGACGGTTTGCTCCGCAGTTTTTTGACTGCGCAAAACACAGAATACAACTAAAGATTATATAAAGTAAAGGTCGCAGTGAATTTCACTGCGACCTTTACTTTCCTTTAGAACACTCGGCATAGCCGATGCTTTTTTTCTTTTTCATCTCACTCCAAGCACATCGAGAGCCACCTCAAGCTGTACATCGCCATCGATATGTGCATTATACTCTCTTATCACAACATCATCAGAAAGTGAAACCTCAATATGAGGACTCACTCCCACTCCGTCGATACTGTTGCCCAGTGGTGTGAAATATTTTGCTATTGTTATGCTGATTCCGGTATTGTCGCCAAGCTCAAACACACCCTGCACAACGCCCTTGCCAAAGGTCTTTTCGCCAATGAGCGTAGCTTTGCCATATTCAGAAAGTGCCGCAGAGAAAATTTCGGAAGCGCTTGCACTTTCAGAGTTTATGAGCACACACATGGGAAGATTTATTTCGCTTTTGTCAGATTTGAAAACCTGCTCACGACCGTTTTTCTGGCGCACACTCGTTATAGTGCCCTCTGGAACAAGAAAGTCTACCATTTCCACAACCGAATCGAGCACGCCGCCCGGGTTTGACCTCACATCAAAAATGAGTGAAGTTGCGCCTTCATCTATGAGCGCATTTACCGAATCTTTAAATTCCGGAGCAACTTCGTTTCCAAAGGTTTCGATGCGCACATAGCCTGCGGCGCCGGGCAAAAGCTCCGATTTTATATAGTCAAGCTCAATGTCACCAACCTTGACCAGAGCATCAAAAACACTACCGTTTCTTTCTATCCCAAACAGAAAATTCTCTCCTTCGGATGCATTTTTGATGGTGTTGGTGACAGTTTTCAAATCATTCCCGTCGCAATCTTCACCTTTAAATCTCACTATGTTATCGCCATCTTTCAGCCCTGCTTTTTCGGCAGGTGACGAAGGCATGACATGACTGATACAGATTTTACCGTCTTTTGTTTCAACCTGTATGCCAATACCGTGATATCCACCGTCAAGATTTTCCGACATTCTTTTAAAATCGTTTGCCGAAAAATATGTGCTGTATCTGTCACCAAGAGAACCAACATATGCTCTTGCCGCCATGTCTGTCAAGTATTCGGTGTGTACCTCGCCCATGAACTTATCGTCCACGATTTTTTCTATTCTCATGAGCTTTGCAGTGGTTTTGCCGCCAAAAAGGTGCGAAAGACTCACATAGACATCGGCACCGTAAGGAGAAATCAGAAAAGCCGAGGTCAGAAACATCGAAACAAGCGCCCCTGACAAAAACACATACAGTTTCTTTTTTTTGTTCATTATAATATCAACTCCGATAAATTATATGAAAAGCTAAGCCCGTATTACCTCAAAATTTAACACAAAAGATGCCTCAAATATTTGTTGGCATCTTTTTATGTTGGTTTTTGTTCAGAATCAGTTGAAATATTGCATGGGATTCGTTGTCTGACCGTTGTACTGCACTTCAAAATGGATGTGAGGGCCTGTCGACATGCCTGTGGAACCACAGCTTGCAATGACCTGTCCTCTCGACACCTGCTGACCAACCGACACATTCACAGAGCTGCAGTGTGCATAAAGTGTGGTGTAGCCGCCACCGTGGTTAATTACAACATAGTTGCCATAACCTCCGGCATTATAGCCCGAAACAATTACCACACCTGCATTTGCCGCCAGAATTGCTGTGCCATAAGCTGCACCGATGTCTATACCTGCATGGAAGCGGGATTTGCCCGTAACGGGATGAATACGGTATCCGTAGGGCGATGTAACAAGGTGGGTGGTGGCAGATGGCCAATGGAAAGCTCCGCCGGTGTAGGTGGAGGGGAGATTATATTTTGTCTGCGATTGCTGACGGGCTCTTTCGGCCTCGGCACGAGCCTGAGCTTCAAGCTGTTTGGCTCTGTCATATTCTTTCTGGAAAGTTTCGATGTCTTTTTGCAGGTCATCAATAATTGCCTGACTTTCCTGTCTGTAACCGTCGAGCTCTGCCTTTTTTTCATCCTGAACAGCTTTGAGCTTGAGAACCTCACTTTTCTGAACGAGGAGCTCTTCTTTGAGCTGCTTGACCTCGGTCATGGAGCTTTCAATTTCGTCAAGCTTGTCGGAGTCATATTTGGCAACGCGCTTCACAATAGAGATTCTGGTGAGCATATCGTCAATCGATTTGGACTGAAGAAGAATCTCAGCATAAGACACATTGCCCTTTTTGATGAGCCTTTTTGCTCTCTTGTTGTAGTGGGCGTTCTGCACCTGTATGTCGGCAGTGAGACGGTTGATTTTTTGTTCGCTGGCTTCTATTGCAACATTTTTTCTGTCTATTTCCGACTGATAACCGTTGATTGCCGACTGCACCTCAGATATCTGAGCGTCAATCTCTTCTCTTCTTGCTATTTCTTCTTTTTGGTTCGTAACTGCTTCTTCTTTCTTCCTCGTTGCCTCTTGCTGCTGCCTCTGTGCTTCATTGACAGATACCGCATAGACAGGTCTCTGAGGAAGAACCGACAAAATTGAAACAGCTAAAAAAGCTGCCAGAGCAATAATGGCGAGTATACGGGTAAGGAGAGTTCTGTTGTTCATTTCTCTTGCCTCCCAACTGTTAAACATTAAGATATCTCCTGGTTGAAATTGCACTGCCAAAGGCGCCGATAACGCCGCCGAGTGCCAGATATGCCCCCAGAAGCTTTGACCAGATGAGGTCAAATTTCATAAGACCGATGTTGGCGCTGACTGCCGACGCAGAGGAGCTTATGGCAGCCATAAGTCCCTGATAGGTCCACAGCGACACGAAAAACGCAATCACTGCCGAAATAAGACCTATCATAATGCCTTCCATAACAAAAGGACCTCTGATGTAGGAGTCGGTTGCGCCGACATACTTCATTATATTTATTTCTTTGCGACGGTTGTGAACGGTGAGCTTTATTGTGTTTGAAATAATAAAGAGGCTCACAAGTGCAAAGGCAACGATAATCCATATCGAAATTTTCTGCACGATGTTTTTGAGATTGTCAATAACTGCAATAAAATCGCGGCTGTTTTCCACACTTTCAACATGCTCTATGCTTTCGAGCGCCGCAATGGTTTCGTCTGCCATCGAAAGATCCACAAGCTTTACGGTGAAAGCATCGGGAATAAGATCGGCAGGGAGACCTTCAAAAGATCTCATCTCATCGTCGGAAAGCCCTGCCTTAAAGCTTTCAAACTTTTCTTTGCCATCCACAAAACTGATATCTTCGGGATCAACGTTGGGAACGGTTTTCAAAAGGTTTTTGACCTTTTCTTTGATTTCTTCGTAGCGGGACTGTGAAACACTTGTAGAAGCGCCACCGAGAGCTGCCACGAAAGCATGGGCTTCTTCTGCGTCTAAAACCCTCGAAACATTCTCAAGCTCGCCAAGATGTCTCAAAGTTTCCGTTTTGTTGTCGGAGTTTTCGATGGTAAATGCAAATGAATCCGACACAACGCCCGATGAAGGCACACCGAAATCGGCTCTGGCTTCTTCCGACAAAGTGGACAAAAACTCATCCACTCTCGTCTGAGACGAAACAAATCTTATGCTCGAAAGGTCCACTCCCTCAACACCCATTATGAGAGTCTCCAGCGAGTTGAGCCTTTCCTGATAGGCAGCATCATCCGACGAGGGATCTCTTTCGACAAAAACAGACACCTCACTGCTTCCGACGCTGACCTCTCTGGAAACATAAACGTCCACATGGTAGTCATCTGCCATCTTGTTTGTCATATGATTGATATTGAATATAGACATTAAAAATACACCAAAAACGAATATGCAGGCTGTTACAACAAGGAGCGATGTAACTGTCATAAGGCCATTTTTGACCATGCCTCTTATTCCCTCGGTGAAAGCTCTTCTAATTGCTCTGAACATAGCCGTATCCACCTTCATTCTCGTCACGGGTAATTATGCCATGTTCAACCATGATTACCCTTTTTTTCATACTGTTAACTATATTTTCTGCATGTGTCGCCATAACGACGGTTGTGCCCCTCTGATTGATTTCATCCATAATGGTCATGATTTCGTTTGCAGTTTCAGGATCGAGGTTGCCCGTAGGTTCGTCTGCTATCAGAACAACAGGGTTGTTGACAATAGCTCTTGCAATGGCAACTCTCTGCTGCTCACCACCTGAAAGCTGGTGAGGATACATCTTGGCTTTTGCCGACAGACCTACCTGACTGAGCACGAGAGGGACATTTTTGCGTATTTCCTTTGTAGGTGCTCCGACAATTTCCATTGCATAGGCAACGTTTTCCTGAACGTTTTTGTTGGGAAGAAGACGGAAATCCTGAAACACCACGCCGAGAGTGCGTCTGAAAAACGGAATCTCTTTGTGGCGGAGGGCATTGACATCTATATCGTTAATAAAGATGCTGCCACCTGTTGCGCTTTCTTCCTTCATCATAAGTTTTATTATTGTTGATTTTCCTGCGGCACTTGAGCCAACCAGAAAGACAAATTCACCTTTGTCAATGTGAAAGGAAATGCCTTTAAGTGCTCCAAAGCCGTTGTCGTATATTTTAGATACGTTTTCAAATGTTATCACTTTTAAAACTCCCTGCACGGAGGCGGCAAAACTTTTGCAAAAACCAAAAGACTTTGTTTTGCTTCCTCTTATTGTAAAATAGCGGGCAAATTTTTACAGATGCCCAAAAAATCCCCATGAGGTGAAAAATCCTCCCGTCAAACATTTTTATATAAAAAAGATGTTTCTCCGGGCGGATTTTAAACTGAAAATTAAAGCTTTGCAGCAGTTGATGTAAGATATTTGTTGACCATCATAGCCACCTTGAAGATGATAGCCTGATCGAACATTCTGAGGTCGAGACCTGTGATTTTCTGAATTTTGTCGAGTCTGTACACAAGAGTGTTTCTGTGCACATATAGCTGACGCGAGGTTTCGGAAACATTTAAGTTGTTTTCAAAAAACTTCTGGATGGTGAAAATGATTTCCTGATCAAGGTCTTCAATTGAACCCTTTTTGAACACTTCGGAAAGGAAAAGCTCGCAAAGTGTTGTGGGAAGCTGATAGATAATTCTTCCTATGCCAAGATCTTCATAGCTGAGAATTTTCTTTTCATCATCAAAAACCTTGCCTACCTCAAGAGCTACTCTTGCTTCTTTATAGGAGCGGGCAATTTCTTTTATATTGTTTACTATTGTGCCAATGCCCACCGTAGCCGATGTCATGATTTCAGTGTTGATGTTGTGGCATATGTTTTTGGCAATTGACTGAAGATCGGAAAGATTTGTTTTTGCATCGAGCAAGGTAACAAGGGCAATGTTGTTTTCGTCAAGGCTTACAACAAAATCGTTCTGCTTGTTGGGATACATGTTTTCAATAAGCTCAAGAGCAGAGAAATCGGTCACCTTGTCGGTCTGTATCAAAAACACAACTCTTCTTGCTTCAATGGCAAGACGAAGCTCGGCAGCCTTTGCAAGCACGTCGCCGGGGAGAATGTTATCAAGAAGAAAGTTTTTGATAAAGTTTAATCTGTCGTGCTTGCCGTCATACAAAGACTTCACCGACGAAAAGCTCACCTGAAGAATGTCGGCATAGTTTCTGGCAAGAGAGTCGTCACCTTTAACAAAAACAATATAGTCAATTTTGCCCATGGTAACAATAGGCTTGTAGGTAAAACCGTTGTAGGTAAAAGCATCAACGTTGTCTTCTGTGAAAGAAAGGACACATTCGAGATCAGAATTTGTGATGCAGTTCTCTGTGGAGGCTATAACAAGACCGCCATCAGTTATAAGGCCAAGGTCTCTGTTCATAACATCTTTCATTTGGTGTGTGATTTGCTGAAAATATCTTACATTCATTTTCGTCACTCCATTTTCATAAAAGTATACAAAAACATATTTCTACATATATAATATATTGTAATATTTTTTCTCTTTTTTTTCAAGAATTTTGTTTCGCTTTAGTGTTTTTGCACAAAACCGGAACAATTTTATGCTTTTTTTGTACACTTTAAACAAAAAAAGAGACAGATGGAGGGCAGAAAATCCCCCATCTGTCTTTAATTTTCCACACAAACTTACAAAACCTTACAAAAACCGTCTCCAATAAATCTGATATCAGATTTATTTTTCTATCTTGTCTGTGCCCATATATGGAACTAAAACTTCAGGTATGGTAACGGAACCGTCTTCGTTCTGGAAGTTTTCAAGGATGGCTGCAACTGTTCTTCCTATGGCAACGCCACTACCGTTTAAGGTGTGCACAAACTGTGCTTTTTCCTTTGGTGAATTTTTGAATTTGATGTTAGCTCTTCTTGCCTGGAAATCTTCAAAGTTGGAGCAGGAAGAAATTTCTACATAACGGTTGTAGCTTGGCATCCACACTTCTATGTCATATTTTTTGGCAGCAGTAAAACCAAGGTCGCCCACACAGATTTTAACTACTCTGTATGGCAGTCCAAGGAGCTGAAGCACCTTTTCGGCATCGCGTGTAAGCTTTTCAAGCTCTTCGTAGGAATCTTCAGGCTTTGCAAACTTAACAAGCTCAACCTTGTTGAACTGATGCTGTCTGATAAGACCTCTTGTGTCTTTACCTGCGGAGCCTGCCTCTGCTCTGAAGCATGCAGAATAGGCAACATGCTTTATGGGAAGAGCATTTCCGTCTAAAATATCATCGCGATACATGTTTGTTACAGGTACTTCTGCTGTGGGAATAAGGAAGTAGTCGGTGTTTGTTACTTTGAAAGCATCCTCTTCAAATTTGGGGAGCTGTCCGGTGCCGACCATACTTCTTCTGTGCACCATATAGGGCGGGAAAATTTCGGTGTAGCCGCTGGTCTCGGTGTGAGTGTCGAGAAAGAAATTGATGATTGCTCTCTCGAGGCGTGCGCCAAGACCTTTGTAGAAGGTAAACCTTGTGCCTGTTACCTTTCCTGCTGTTGCGGCATCGATTATGCCAAGCTCTGCGCCCACATCCCAGTGTGCTTTTGGCTCAAAGGTGAACTTTGTAGGTTCAAGGTGGCGTCTGATTTCAACGTTGTCCTCATCGGTGTCGCCATCGGGAACTTCAGGGTTTGGAAGGTTGGGAATGGTGTACATAATAGTCTGGATTTTTTCGTCAAGCTCTCTTACTTTTTCATCATACACCTTAATTTCATCTGAAAGCTCTTTCATCTGACTAAAAATGGGGGCAACATCTTTTCCTTCTTTTTTGAGAGCGGGAATCTGCTTGCTCACTTCATTCTGCTTGTTTTTGAGTTGTTCAACACTGAACAGGTGTTCTCTTTTTAAGGCATCAAGCTCGAGAAGAGCGTCGATATCTACAACCTCTTTTCTTCTCGCAAGTGCTTTTTTTACTCTTTCTGTTTCTGTTCTTATTAGTTTGATATCCAACACGGTGCAATCCGTCCTTTCATGATTGTATTTTAACTGTTTTTATCTGCCTTTTTTAATTATGTTATAAACTATCTTCTGTGATGTTGTAAGTGTTGTTTCATCTATTTCAGCAATTAAAGTTCTTGCATCTGTTATCCTATTTGCAATATAGAGGTCATAGGCTTCTTTAAGTTTTGCTTCTGCCATATTAAAAGCCTCTGTTTTTGCGCCCTGAGCATCACTCGCTGCTGTAAGCTCATCTATTGTCTGAAAAAGTTTCTTGTTTTCCGCCTGAAGAACAGTATTCTTTTCGGACAGTGCAGCGACGTCTGCTTGCAGACCCTTTCTTTGTTCAGTGTCGGTGTTTCGGCTTACCCCTGCAAAAATTATAAGGATAAGAGCAAAGGAAAAGAGGATCCCAACATACATCCAGAGAAATTTCGTATTTTGCTTCATTTTTGTGTCTCCTTTCAAAAATGTTCCTCGTGGAACAAACAATCCCTCTAAAACAAGATTTTAAGAATCAAACGCGACTCAACGCAAAATCACGTTGCCCACATCTCAAAAACCTCTTACAATCCAATTTTAAAGGTCGATTTTTCAGAAATCAAAAAATTTACGCTATTTTTCTATGATTTTTATTATTCTTTCCAAATCTTTTGCAGAATAATAATCAATCTGTATTTTCCCTTTGTTGTGGTTGTCAACAATTTTCACCTTTGTGCCAAGTATCGAACTCACATTTTTTTCTATTGTTTCAAATGCAAGCTTCAGGTTAAGATCGACATCTTTTTTGGGCGCAGGTTTTTTCTGCCCTTTTTTGATGACTTCTTCGAGCTCTCTCACACTGAAATTCTCAGCCACCGTTTTTTTGGCAAGCTCAGAAATCGCCTTTTCGTCGGAAAGCGACAAAAGAACCTTTGCATGCCCAACCGAAAGAGCACCGCTCTCCACAAGAGAAAGCACATCGGAAGGGAGCTTCAGAAGTCTCAGGCTGTTTGCCACAAGAGAGCGGCTTTTGTTCATCTTTTCGCTCACCTTTTCCTGCGTAAGCCCATATTCAGTCATAAGACGACGATAGCCGAGAGCTTCTTCTATGGGGTTGAGGTCTTCTCTCTGCAGGTTTTCAATGAGCGCAATCTCAAACATGCTGTCGTTTTCGCCCTTTTTTATGATGGCAGGGATGGTTTTGAGCCCCGCAAGCTTTGAGGCGCGCCACCGGCGTTCGCCTGCAATGATGCGATAGTACCCGTTTTCGCCTTCGCACACAAGTATTGGCGAAAGCACACCATATTGGCTTATTGATGCCGAAAGCTCGCCAAGCTTTTCTTCGTCAAAATCCTTTCTTGGTTGCCCTTTTGTGGGTTCTATGTCGGTAATTTTGAGCTCAGTAATCTTTTCAGACTCAATTGATGAGTTTTCGTCGGCAAGAAGAGCGCCAAGCCCTTTGCCAAGACCTTTTTTCTTAACCATTGTTTCACCTCTTGTCTTTTAATCACACGGGAATATTATCCGAACCTGCCTCGAAACCGGCATTTTGGCGAAGTTTAGAGCAATTTTGTTTTTTAAAATCGGAGTTCGGATGACACCCCAATGGCTATAATCTGTATCTATTTGCTTCTTTTGTTATGTTTTATTACCTCTTTTGCAAGGTTTATATAACATTTGCTTCCTTTTGAGGACTTGTCATAGTAATTGATGGGCTGTCCGTAGCTTGGAGCCTCACTAAGTCGCACATTACGGGGAATAACCGTCTTGTAGAGCTTGTCTCCGTAATATTTTTTGACCTCTTCTGCCACAAGCAACGAAAGATTTGTTCTCACATCGTGCATAGTGAGCAGCACGCCCTCAATTTCTATGGAAGGATTGAGCGATTTTTTCACGGTTCTGACCGTGGCAGTGAGCTGGCTCAGACCTTCAAGTGCATAATATTCACACTGAATCGGCATGATAATGCTGTCGGAAGCCACAAAAGCATTGAGGGTGAGCAGACCGAGAGACGGGGGACAGTCGATGATGATGAAATCAAAATCAGATTTCACCTTTTCAAGAGCGCTTTTGAGAAGAAACTCTCTTTTTTCCATCGAAACAAGTTCTATTTCTGCACCTGCCACATCGATGTTTGACGGGCACACCCAAAGGTTTTCATATTCTGTTTTTACAATTGCATCGCTCATGGGCGCTGAATTTACGAGCACATCATATACACTGGGGTTGTCCGATTCCTTATCCACACCAACACCACTCGTTGCGTTTCCCTGAGGATCGAGGTCGATAAGAAGCACCTTCTTTTTGGAGGCACCCAGACACGAGGCCAGATTGACGGATGTTGTTGTTTTGCCCACTCCGCCCTTTTGATTGGCAACAGAAATACATTTTCCCATACGGTTTCTCCTTTTTCTTGCGAAATCTCCACATCAGTTGCAGAGAGACTTTCAATTAGCTCAAATCTGATATACCTATTCTACCACAAAATTGTTCCACATGGAACACTTTTTTTGAATTTTATTAAAAATTTCAGAAAAAGCTGTGCTTTGCCATATATAATGTAGTGATTTTTTATTTTTCTTTCTTTTTATATACGAAAAAGAGATTTACGCCCCAATATTATCTTCGGTGCGAAGACGTTTTCGCAGGTTGAAAAAAATTAAAACTTTTTTTAAAAAACACTTGCTTTATTTTCATACCGGTGCTATTATAGCCTTGAAAAACACAAAAGACTTTTGCCGGAATTTTGGGGCAAGTGTTAAGACTATTCGTATTTCAAGACCGCAGTTTTACGGTTAGGCGAAATGAGGTGCTTATATGGATGTGTTAAAATGGATGTGGGGTTATGTTAAAGACCGGAAGTTGTCTTTGACTGTATCCCTTTTTTTGTCGCTGATTTTTATCGCTTCTGCTTTTGTGATACCTGTTGTGATAGGGTATATTGTCGACGATGTAATCTACGGTGGACACACAGAGAAGCTTATGTTTTATTCTTTCCTGCTTATTGCAGGCGTTCTCGCAAAGGAAGCTGCGCTCTACACAAGACACTACCTTGTTGAAAACGTCTCCCAGAGCGCTATTAAGTCTATCCGTAACACACTCTATGCAAGGCTTCAGAGCCTCGACTGTGCCTACTACAATCACACCCGCAAGGGCGACATCATGAGCAGACTCACCATGGATGCCGAAGCAATAAGAGTGGTTCTTGCACTCACCCTGCCCGGCATTGTGGATCAAGCTTTCTTCATTATAATAGGCTTTGGGGTAATGAGCTCGGCAAGCCTCGCTCTTACTCTGATGCTCTTTGCAACTGCACCTTTCATTCTCATTTTTGCATATTTTCTCAAACAAAAGGTGAAAAAACCCTTTGCCGACATGAGAGAATCGTCTGCCGACCTCAACACCGTCGTGTCGGAAAACATATCGGGTTCAAGGGTTGTTAAAGCATATGCCAAAGAAGAGTATGAAAAAGAAAAGTTTGAAAAAAGAAACGACCAATATAAAAAAGCCTATATGTCCTACATATATACATGGGTAAAATTCGGCCCGGCTCTCACGTTTTTTGTGCACCTCACAAACCTCATCTTCATCGTGGCAGGCGGCGTGCTTGTTATGAAAGAAATTATAACCGTTGGTGAGTTTACCATCTTCAACGGTTCTCTGTGGTGCGTCACATCGCCCATGGCAAGCGTGGCAAACTTTATAAGCCAGTTTCAGAGATTCAATGCAAGCGCAGCCAAAATCCGTCAGCTTGAAAATGAACAGCCCAAGGTAAAAGACGGCTTCGCCGACATTGCTCCGTCTGAGAGGCGCGGCAAAATTCAGTTTAAAAATGTGACCTTTGCATATGACAACGACAGAGTGCTCAAAAACATCAACTTCACTGCCAACGCAGGCGACACAATAGCCATCGTAGGCCCCACGGGCTCGGGCAAGACAACCATGATTGACCTAATCGAAAGGTTTTACGACCCCACCTATGGCACAGTATATATAGATGATGTAAACATAAAAACCCTGCACTTTGACACCCTCAGAAAATGCGCATCGAGCGCCATGCAGGATGTGTTCCTTTTTTCCGACACAGTGAGAAACAACATCGCCTATGGCTCTCCCGATGCCACCGATGAAGAGATAAGAGAGGTTGCAAAGGCGGCAGATGCTCTGAACTTTATCGAAAAGCTCCCCGACGGGTTCAACACCCTCATTGGCGAAAGAGGAGTGGGGCTCTCGGGCGGACAGAGACAGAGAATATCTCTTGCAAGAGCTCTTCTCAAAAAATCTCCCATACTCATCCTCGACGACACCACATCGGCTCTCGACATGGAAACAGAATATGCCATACAGGAAAATCTCAAAAAGACAAAGCAGACAAAGGTAATCATAGCACATCGCATTTCGTCGGTTAAAAATGCCGACCTCATTCTCGTGCTCAACCACGGTAACCTTGTGGAGTGGGGCACCCACGATGACCTCATAGCTCAAAACGGATATTACAAGGGTGTGTTTGACCATCAGTTTGGCGACTTCAATAATGCTCCAAACTATCACATTTCTCACCCCACCATCTCACAAAGCGCAGAGAAAGGGGGCGCAAGATAATGGCAGTAAACCGTTATGACAAAGACGAAGAATTAAATGTACGTGTTGACTTTTCGTATTTTTCTCTGCTCATGAAATATGTAGCGCCTTTTGCATGGAAAATGATGCTTGTTGTGGCAATCATGTTTGGCATCGCCTTTCTGGAGCTCCTGCCACCGTATTTCACAAGCATCGTCCTCGACAAGTGCCTGCCCGAGAGTAACTACGCCCTCCTTGCAAAGCTCGGTGCGGCACTCCTTGTGGCATACCTCGTCTCATGGGCACTGCAAGCCTTAAGGCCCATCATTGCCGACGGTGCTGCAATGGACATCATCAAAAACATCCGACGCGACCTGTTTGCCCATCTGCAAAAGCTTCCCCTGAGTTATTTCGATTCAAGACCACATGGCAAAATTCTGGTAAGGGTTGTAAACTATGTCAACAGCATCACCGACCTTCTGGCAACAGGCTTTTCGGGCATGGTGACAAATGTTTTCAAGCTCGTTGTCATTTTTGGCTTTATGATAGTGATGGATGTAAGGTTCACCCTCATAGCATCCCTCGGATTGCCAATCTTTGTGGTGATTCTTTTTATCATCAAAACCCACCACCGAAAAGCATGGCAGAGATATTCTGCAAAGCAAAGCAATCTCAATGCCTACATACAGGAAAGCATCTCGGGCATGAAGATAACCCAGTCGTTTGCACGAGAAGACAAAAATGCCGATATATTCGATTCTCTCTGTGCCGAATCCAAACGCTACTGGATGCGCTCCACTGCCATAGGAGCGGCAACTCCCCGTTTTATAAACATTCTTTCCACTGTTATCCGCACAGTTATATATGCCCTTGGCGTGTGGCGCATAGCCGAAGGCTCGCTCACCGTGGGCACACTCATAGCCTTTGCATCATATGTGTCGAGGTTCTGGGAGCCGATAGTTGAGCTTGCCAATTTCTACAATCAGATTGTAAACTGCGGCGCATATCTCGAGCGCATTTTTCAGATGATGGAAGAGCCTCTGGTGGTAGAGGACCACGAGGGAGCAGGAGAGCTCACAAATGTGGAGGGAGAGGTGTCGTTCAAAAATGTCACCTTTGCCTACGAAAAGGGACTTCCAAACATACTCGAGGATGTCAGCTTCGATGTAGCGAAGGGCGAAACCATTGCCCTCGTTGGCCCCACAGGAGCAGGCAAGTCGACTGTTATTAACATTTTGGCAAGGTTTTATGACATTCAGAAAGGCTCAGTGACAATTGATGGCACCGACATATCGGAGGTAACCCTCAACAGTCTGCATTCACAGATGGGCATCATGCTTCAGGACAGCTTTCTCTTTTCGGGCACCATTGCCGACAACATACGCTACTCAAAGCTCGACGCCACCGACGAAGAGGTGAGAGAGGCAGCAAAGGCAGTTTGCGCCCACGATTTCATAATGGAATTCCCCGATGGCTACGACACCTTGGTCACAGAGGGAGGCACATCGCTTTCGGCAGGTCAGAAACAGCTCATAGCCTTTGCAAGAGCACTTCTGGCAGACCCGAAGATTCTCATTCTCGATGAGGCAACCTCGAGCATCGACACCGAAACCGAGCTCACACTGCAAAAAGGTCTCGACAGGCTCCTTGAGGGCAGAACATCGTTTGTTATTGCCCACCGTCTTTCCACCATAAAAAACAGTTCGAGAATCATGTATATCTCAAACAAAGGCATTGCCGAATGCGGCACTCACGAAGAGCTTTTGGAGAAAAAAGGCAAATATTACGAGCTATACATGGCACAATACAAATTCCTCGAATCACTTTGATGTTATGACAAAAAAGCATTTCAAAAGCCAAAAGGCAACGGATGAAAAATCATCTGTTGCTTTTTTTCGAAAAATCCGGGGTTTCTTTACGGGGGAAGGTCCCCCGTAACCCCCTCTTTGCGCTCGATTTTTTATGGTTGCTTTTTTCGCTCGCTTTGAGCACGCAGTGACTTGCAAAAGTCTTTTGCAAACACTGCTAAATTTGATTGATAATAAGGGAACTGATTTTATTCAATCAAATTTACTCTTTGCTCGCTT
>JAZNBF010000049.1:0-4814 GCA_045586905.1 Clostridia bacterium | reverse complement strand
GTGTAAACAGGAAAGTAGTAATAGCTTTAAAACAAGACTAATAAATTCCGGGAGGGTGTAAAAAATTTCATATGAAATTTTTTACACCCTCCCGGAATTTATTAGTCTTGTTTTAAAGCTATTACTACTTTCCTGTTTACACCCTGTCCCACACTGTATGTGGTAACCTTTTCGTGATCCTGAAGAGCAGAGTGGATAATTCTTCTCTCGTAGGCATTCATGGGTTCGAGAGTTGTGCTTCTTCTTGTGCGCACAACCTTTGATGCGAGCTTGTGAGCAAGACTGGAAAGTGCATCGTTTCTTTTTTCGCGATAGTTTTCGGCATCGATGGACACCTTGGTGAAGCTGCCGCCGCCTCTGTTTACAACGAGGCTGGTGAGGTGCTGAAGTGCATCGAGGGTTTCGCCTCTTTTGCCGATTACAATGCCCATGTCGGGGCCGGAAAGGTTGATGCTCAAGAGGTCACCGTTTGTTTCGGCTTCCACTGTAACATCTTCGCCTGTGATTTCAAAAATTTTGTCGAGAAAGTCTTTGGCTTTGGCAGATGCATCGGTGACAAGGGCAGTTACTCTTACAACTGCGTCTTTTCCGCCGATACCGAGAAAGCCTGCTTTGCCTTCTTCTATAACTTCTATCTGAGCTTCTTCTTCTGTAATGCCGAGCTCGGAAAGAGCCTGACTGATTGCTTCTTCTTTGGTTTTTGCTGTGATTTCTACTGTCATCATTTGTTCCTCCTGTTTTTTCGTTTACCGTGAAGTTTTGCCTGCTTTTCTGCTCTCTTTTCCTCAGCCAAAGCAAGTTCGCCACTGAATTTTCTGGCGTAATAACCATTTAAGAGAACTGTCTGAAGTATTGAAAACACATTGGACGCTACCCAATACACACCCATAGCCATGGGAAGAGTGTAGGTGATCCAGAGAGTGAAAAACGGCATGATTGTTGTCATCGATTTTGTCATGCCTTCGGCATTGTTGCTGTTTTGAGATGATGGTTTCTGTTCGGGTGAGAGTATACGTTCTTTCTTTTTGGGCTCATCGGTTTTTTCGCTCTTGTCTTTTTTGGTAACCCACTGAGTGATTTTTGATGAAAGATATGTTGTCACACCTGCAAGCACGGGGATGATGAGAGTTTCCCAGTGTGAAAACGAGGGAACAGCTGAAAGATCGAGTGTAAAAAATTCGAAGTTGACCTTGCTTGCAATCTGGGCAAGATCTATCTGCTCCATGATGCCGCCTGTGAGCTCGAAGCCAAATTCGGATGCAAGCTTTGATATTGCATCGGTGCTCATGTGGCACATGTAGGTGAGAGGTTTATAGATTACTCTGTAAAGGGCAAAGAGAATGGGGAGCTGAATGAGGAGAGGCAGGCATCCGCCCATGGGGCTTACGCCATATTCCTTGTAGAGCTTCATTGTCTCCTGACCGAGAGCGTTTTTGTCGTTTTTGTATTTTTCCTGCAGAGCATTGAGCTGTGGCTGAATCAGCTGCATTTTTGTCATTGATTTCTGCTGCTTTAAGCCAAGCGGCAAAAGCAGAATTTTGATTGCAAGTGTAAAGAGGATAAGCGCTCCACCGTAGTTGCCTACGAGCTGGTATATCCAGTCGAGCAGATATCCTATGGGTACTTTTATAAGTTCCATATTTTCCTCCTGTTAAACATGAGGCATCTCCTATTTTAAAGGATCGTAGCCTCCCTTGTGGAAAGGATGACATTTAAGTATTCTTTTGCCTGCCAGAGCTGTGCCCTTAAGTGCACCGTATTTTGTTATTGCCTGACGGGCATATTCGGAGCATGTGGGATAGAATCTGCAACAGGGCTTTTTTAAGGGAGAAAGCTTTTTCTGATAAAAAGCTATCATGGCAAGCATAAATCTTTTTATCATATGAGACCGGCCTTCTTTAAGCAATAGTCAAGATCGGATGTGATCTTTACAAAATGTGCGCCCTTCATGCGAGCGCGCGCAGCTATGATTATGTTGTAGCCACTTTTTACATCATCCTTGCGTGCACTAAAGGCCGCACGCATGAGCCTTTTGAGTC
Source organism: Clostridia bacterium (assembly GCA_045586905.1). GTDB lineage: Bacteria > Bacillota > Clostridia > UMGS1810 > UMGS1810 > RGIG1828. The sequence goes on along the minus strand of JAZNBF010000049.1, from coordinate 2,775 downwards.
TGTTTCGCACCACTGCGCCTCCAAGGGCAGTGGATACGGTGAGCCCGAGTCTGCTTACCGGCTGACGATTTGCATAAGCATATAAAACTAAAGTGTCCGTCACAATTTTGGTGCCTTTTTTGTAAGCATAGGCAAATTCCCGATTGAGCTTTATTGTGTTTTTCATAATAAACCCCCCGAGAAAATAAAATTTTGCCGATAAGTGGCAAAAAAGACCACCTTTTGAGTGGTCTTGACTTTGTGAGATTAAGCTGAAAGAACTTTTCTTCCTTTTAATCTTCTGCGAGCGAGGACCTTTCTGCCATTGGCAGTGCTCATTCTTGCTCTGAAGCCGTGAACTTTGCTTCTGTGTCTGGCATTGGGCTGATATGTTCTTTTCATACTGCTACACCTCCTATTTGCACTTTTTAATAAAAGTGTGCCTTATGTGAAAGGCAAACAAATTATATATTTTTAGTGTTTTTGGCAGGGCACAAACTCTCCTGCCGACTATAAACCAAATAAAATTATATACCAAGCTTTCCTTTTTGTCAACAAAAACTTTCAAGCGACAACTCTTTGGGGGTATTTTTTGTTATCTTCTATAAATGAATGTGCATGTTTTTGATGTTTCTCTGCAAAATTTACCAAGCCCTGGCATAGTGTCCACGGGGCACTATGCAGTTTTATTCGTCTAAGGCAAGTGGTATTGTGCTTTGCACAGTTAACAGGCGAATAAAATATCACTTTACTAAAAAACCCCCAAACAGATTATAAAAGTCTGTTTGGGAGCTCTTTTAGTGATGTTGTCTTTTATTGTGTATTTTTTTTGTAAAATTTTGTTTCAAAAAGTTATCCACATTTTTGTCGAAATCAGTATTTTTGTGGGTTTCAGGGCAAAATCGGGGCAGTTATCCACCAATTTATTCACTTTATCCACATAATTTTAATGTTTTTGTGAGTTTTTGGTCTTATCTGTTTTTTATGCTAAGAAGCCTTACAATCACGGGGCTTAAGAGCGCATTTGAGCCAAGTTCAAAGAGAAAATTGCCACCGACTAAAACAAATATCATATAGTACCACACAGATGAGTCGCCTGCCCAGTTTCTTAATGTATCCATGAAAAATACAATACAGCCGATAAGGAATATGCCTGTGTTTACAACAGGGCAGACAACTGCGGCACATAAAACTGCCGCATAGCGATTGTATTTTGCAATGAGTCTGTATACAAGAGCTGCGCAAAGTCCGCAAAGGGTACCTTTTAAAAGAACTGTGACAATTGTACCAAACACATCAACTGCCATAAATGGAGCTGCATCGCCCGAGATAAGCACAACCATGCCAAACACAAAGCCGAGCCATGCGCCCGAGAAAATGCCGCATTCTGCTGCACCGATTACTATGGGCAAAAGGACCAGAGAGATTGAGAAAGGTCCGAGCTTTATGAATGAGCCCATGAGCTGAAGCACCACTACGAGTGCTGTGAGGATGGCTGTGAGAACCATCTGACGAGTGTTGTTTTTTACCATAAAAAATTCCTCCTTGCTGTCGTTCGGATTAGCCATTGGCTCCGATACAACGCATAAAATTTTATATAAAGTCTCCTCACCGGGACAATATATCGCAGTTAAAACCCGACTGATTCAATTATTTGTTTTTGTCATATATGATTTTTAAACCCTTGAGCACAAGGTCGGCATCGTGAATTATTTTGTGCTTGCAGTGACACACAATGGTCGACGAAAGGCCGCCTGTTGCTATGACGGGCATATCGTAGCCCTCTTCTTCTATGACACGGTCTATCATACCGTCAAGCATGGATGCATTGCCATACACAACACCTGAGCGCATGGCATCGACAGTGTTTTTGCCAAGTGCATGAGGAGGTGCCTCAAGGCTTATCTGAGGAAGCTGAGCTGTGCCCGATGCAAGAGCTTTCAGCGCAATGCCCACACCGGGAATGATGGAGGCGCCTGTGAAAGCACCGTCGGAATTGACTAAAAGTATTTTGGTGGCAGTGCCCATGTCGATGACAAGCGACGGACTGCCATATATTTTTTGCGCGGCAACGCAGGCGCAGATGAGGTCGGCACCCACAGAGGCAGGACTGTCACAAAGAATGTTGAGCCCTGTTTTGACACCGGGGCCGACAAGGATGGGCTCGATGCCATAGACAATCTTTATGGCATTTTTCATCACCAAATTGAGAGGCGGCACAACCGATGATATGATAGCACCCTTTACAGATGACTTGTCTACCTCGTGAAGTGCAAGTATACTCCTTATTTTGGTGGCATATTCGTCTTCGGTTTTGTGTGCATTTGTGGCAATGCGTGCTACAAATGTAATCTCATCGCCATCGAAACCGCCAAGAACAATGTTTGTGTTGCCTATATCAATAGCAAGCAGCATATGTAACATCTCTTTTCGTTTTTAAAAATAGTTCATTTAAGGTGATTATATATCAAAGAGTCAAAAAATACAAGTGTTTTGAAAACTTTTAGCACACTAAGCACACGGGAGTCGAACCCCGCATGGTTTTAAAATGACAAATTCGTCTGATACTGCGTAAAATCTCTTGAAAATACGTCGGTATTCTCTACGATATTTTACTTGTCTCAGCCAAATTTGGCTGTTTTAAAACTCTTCGACCTAAAATGCATAAAATTTAGTACAATTTTTATGCGGAGGACGAAGCAAGGCTGACGCCTTGCTAGGACGACAAATGAAAAGTGTGCAAATTTTAAAATTTTAGGCATACGGGGTTCGATTCCCGTGTGCTTATGGCAAGGT
>JAZNBF010000048.1:0-2598 GCA_045586905.1 Clostridia bacterium | reverse complement strand
AATAACAACACAGCACCGGAGGTTGAATTAAGCGAGATTCTTCAAGTAAGAAGGGATAAGCTTAAAGAGCTTCAGGATGCCGGTATGGATCCGTTTGAAATAACAAAGTTTGACCGTACACATTCGTCAAGCGATATTTGCGAGGGATATACAACCGAGGAGCGTACAGTTGTAGCAAGAGGCGAGGAAAAGCAGGTTACCGCAAAAATTTCCCCGCTTGACGGTAAGACTGTAACCGTTGCAGGCAGAATAATGTCTAAAAGAGGTATGGGCAAGGTTGGTTTTCTCCACATTGCCGACCAATGCGGACAGATTCAGATTTTTGTCAAAAAAGACCTTTTGGGCGAAGACGAATACAATCGCTTCAAAAAGCTCGATGTTGGTGACATCGTAGGTGCAGAGGGCGAAGTTTTCACCACTCAGACAGGTGAAATCTCCGTAAGAGTTCAAAAGCTCACCCTTTTGTCAAAGTCACTTCATCCACTTCCCGAAAAATTCCACGGTATGACCAATACCGATCTTCGTTACCGTCAGCGCTATGTAGACCTTATCATGAATGCCGATGTTAAAGACACATTCGTAAAAAGGTCCAAAATCATAGCTGCCATCAGAAGCTACCTTGCAGGTCAGGATTTTCTCGAGGTTGAAACACCCATGCTCGTTTCCAATGCGGGCGGTGCAGCTGCAAGACCTTTTGAAACTCATTTCAATGCTCTCGACGAAGACTTCAAGCTCCGTATTTCTCTCGAGCTCTATCTCAAGCGTCTCATCGTAGGCGGCATGGAAAGAGTGTACGAAATCGGCAGAGTTTTCAGAAACGAAGGCCTTGACACCCGTCACAATCCCGAATTTACCCTCATGGAGCTCTATCAGGCATACACCGACTATCATGGCATGATGGACCTCACCGAAAACCTCTATCGCCATGTGGCAAAAGAGGTGCTCGGCACCACAAAAATCACATATAACGGTGTAGAGATGGATCTCGGCAAACCGTTTGAACGCATCACCATGCTCGATGCAGTAAAGAAATATTCAGGTGTCGATTTCAACGAAATCAAAAATGCCGACGAGGCAAAAGCTGTTGCCAAAGAGCATCACGTTGAATACGAAGAGCACCACACCAAAGGTGACATCCTCAACCTCTTCTTCGAAGAGTTTGTTGAAGAACATCTCATTCAGCCCACCTTTGTTATGGATCATCCGGTTGAGATTTCACCTCTCACCAAAAAGAAACCCGAAAACCCCGACTATGTTGAACGTTTCGAGTTCTTTATGAATGGCTGGGAAATGGCAAATGCCTACTCCGAGCCCAACGATCCCTTCGACCAGCGTGAACGCTTCAAAGCTCAGGAAGCTCTTCTCGCCCTTGGCGACGAAGAAGCCAACACAACTGACGAAGACTTTATGCACGCACTCGAAATCGGTATGCCCCCCACGGGCGGCATAGGCTTCGGCATCGACCGTATGTGTATGCTTCTCACCGATTCTGCAGCTATCCGCGATGTGCTCTTGTTCCCGACAATGAAGCCGCTTGATAAATAATATTGAAATAACAAGCTTTTTGGTGTTTTGCGACACCAAATCCTACACCAATTTGTGTAAAAAACTGAAAAAGGTACCTAACGATTGAGGACTACGAAAATTTCCGTAGTCCTTTTTTGTGTCCTTAGAGATTTTTTAAAATCTGCTTTCTACTGGACAAAAGCAGATAAAAGTGTTATAATGTAATGTGAATAATTATATCTGAAATTAAAGGGCTTTTGACCATATTAGAGATAGAGAGGTTATAGAGATGGCAGAGAAAAATAATGCAAATATAGGCTTTGAAAAGCAAATCTGGGATGCAGCCTGTGTTCTTTGGGGACATATTCCAGCAGCAGAATACAGAAAGGTAATTGTAGGACTTATCTTCTTGCGCTATATATCAAGTGCCTTTGAGAAAAGGTATCAGGAGTTAGTTGAAGAAGGTTATGGCTTTGAAGATGATAGAGATGCTTATATAGAAGAAAATATCTTCTTTGTTCCAGAGGTGTCAAGATGGAGTACCATAGCATCAGCAGCACATACACCTGAGATAGGTACAGTTATAGACAATGCTATGCGTGCGATTGAAGCAGAAAATGCAAGTCTTAAAAATGTTTTGCCGAAGAATTATGCAAGTCCAGACCTTGACAAGAGAGTTCTGGGTGATGTTGTTGACCTGTTTACTAATATGGATATGGGTGATACAGAAGAAAGCAAGGACTTGCTTGGTAGAACCTATGAATTTTGTATAGCGCAGTTTGCAGCATATGAAGGTGTTAAGGGTGGTGAGTTCTATACACCATCAAGTATAGTTAAAACTATTGTAGAGATATTAAAGCCTTTTGATAATTGTAGAGTGTATGACCCTTGCTGTGGTTCGGGTGGTATGTTCGTGCAGAGCGCGAAGTTCATTCAGGCTCATAGTGGAAATCGTGGTAGCATCTCTGTTTATGGTCAGGAAAGTAATGCTGACACATGGAAGATGGCTAAAATGAATATGGCTATCAGGGGAATAGATGCAAACTTTGGTCCCTATCAGGCTGATACTTTCTTTAATGACCTGCACCCTAC
>JAZNBF010000047.1:0-3179 GCA_045586905.1 Clostridia bacterium | reverse complement strand
CCTGTTATAAATGATGCATCCTCGGATGCGAGATAATATGCCAAAGACGCCACCTCATCGGGAGTGCCTATGCGGCAAAGAGGTGTTTCTTCGCAAAGAGAGGAGATTTCATCAGACGAGAGATGGGCATTCATGTCGGTGTCTATCACACCGGGGGCGATGCAGTTTACGGTGATGCCCGAGGGCCCAAGCTCTTTGGCAAGAGCTTTGGTAAAGCCTATTACTGCTGCTTTGGATGCAGAATAGGAAACCTCGCACGAGGCACCTGTTATGCCCCAGATGGACGAGATGTTTATTATCCTGCCTCGCTTCCTATTCACAAAATGGTCATAGAGACATTTTACAGTGTTGTACATTGAGCCGATATTTGTGTTTTGCATTTCGTCCCAGTCTTTCCGGGAGGTGTCACAGAGGAGCCTATGCTCTGCGATGCCTGCATTGTTTATTAAAACATCAATATTATTGTATTTTTGGAGCAGACCGGAGATAGTGCTCTCCACAAGGTTAAAATCGCCTGCATCGCACTTTAAGACCTCAAGTGGTTCGCCTTTGTGTTTTTCTTTGAATTCATTTGCACATGTGTCATCGGAGCCATATATGGCAATGACGGTGTCGCCATGCTCTAAAAACATTTCGGCGCACGCTCTGCCTATGCCTCTTGTGCCGCCCGTTATTAAAACTGTGTGAGCCATATTTATATCACCATTTTCTGTGGTAGTAAATTTTTAGCATGCATTTATTTTGATTCGGATTTCTTTTCCATTTTAATGAGCATTTTTACAACAAAAAGACCTGCGACTGCACCAAAAGCAACTACAAGAGATGCATATATCCAACGGTGAGGGTTTGAGTCACTTCTGTCAACACCGGTCAGTATGCCGGGTTCTGTTTCTTTGGTGGTTTCACCTTTTTCGTTGACGAAGGTAAGACCTTCCTGACTTTCTATTCGGATTTCAACACCGCCTTTGGCAGTGTCGTGGGTGTAGACAACGGAATCTTTCACCGTGAAGTCGGCATTTTTACCGTTTGTGCCCACAAAGCGATAGAGAGCTGTAAGCTCCATTGCCTGAGGGGTGTTGTCGATGATATCGGGCACAATAAAATTGAAGGTGTCATGGCTTGCCGCACTCACATAAAAAGCTCCGTTTTTGACTCTGTATGTGTTGCCGCTGAAGGTGAGCGAGAGCAAAACATTGTCGCCAATTTTGGGACTGTGGGAAAAGCCATCATAATACATATATGAATGAAGGCCCTCAATCTCTATTTTTTTGCCGAGGATAGACTCATTTTGCCCGGAGGGGATTTCCCCGTCTTTATCGTCGGGTTTTGTGTCTTCGCCTATTTCTTCCATAACCTCGACGGTGGAAACACGGGTGCCGACGGAAACTATTGTGGCAAAAATCAGTTTATCCTGCTTGCCTCCTATGATGGCTTCAATCGAGTCGAGATTTGAAGAGTATGTGCACAGACAAGATGACATTATGACCATGATGATAAGTGCCAATATTCTCAGTTGAAGTTTAAATGCTTTTTTCATAAATTTTCACAACCTTAAAAATTAAGGCTGTCGCAACAGTATATTATGCAACAGCCTTGTTTTTGTCTTAAAATATTATTCAGCGTCAGCTGCGGGAGCTTCTTCTGCAGGAGCTTCTTCTGCTACGGGAGCTTCTGCGGCAGGAGCATCTTCTTCTGCGGGAGCTTCCTCTGCTGCAGGAGCAATGAGAGCTCTTATGCTAAGACCGATTTTCTGAGCTTCGAGGTCGATTTCAACAACTTTTGCCTGAACATGCTGACCGATGGAGAGCTCATCTTCTACTTTGCCGATTCTCTTGTCGGCAACCTGGGAGATGTGAATGAGACCATCTACACCGGGGAAGATTTCTGCAAATGCACCAAAGGGTACAATTCTTACGATTTTGCAATCGATAACATCGTCAACCTTGAGTTCTTTTTCAACCTTTGTCCAGGGATTGTCTTCTGCTTTTTTGAAGCCGAGAGAAACTTTGCCTTTTTCTTTGTCGAATTCGAGAACATATACGCTAACCTCGTCACCAACAGAAACAACCTCTGAAGGATCTTTGATTTTTGACCAGGAAAGCTGTGAAATGTGGATGAGACCGTCTACACCACCGATGTCGGCAAATGCGCCGAATTTGGTGAGAGATTTAACAATGCCTTTATATTCTTTGCCAACTTCGATGCCTGCCCAGAATTCTTCGGACAAAGCTGCTTTCTGTTCAGCAAGAACGCTCTTGATGGAACCAACGATTTTGGTTCTGCCGCGCATTTTCTTGATGTCGATAATGCGGAAGTTAACCTCGTTTCCTAAAAGGATGCTTAAATCCTGAAGGAAACGGTCGCTTGCCTGAGATGCGGGAACAAACACTCTGCCGCCTTTGGCTGATACTACAACGCCACCGTTAACCACCTGAATAACCTTACCTGAAAGAATCTGCTTTGTTTCGAAAGCTTCTTCAAGTTCTTTGGCACCTTTGATCATTTCGAGCTTTTTGATGGAAAGTGTAACTTCACCCTCAACATCATTTACTCTTACAACAAATACTTCAACCTCGTCGCCTTCTTTATACATAGAAGCGATGTCGGCTGCAGGATCGTCTGTAACTTCGCTTGCGGGAACGAAACCGTCGGATTTGTAGCCGAGGTTTACGCTGATTCCTTTCTCTGTGACATCCATTACAGTACCCTTCACTATATCCCTTGTATTTAAAGTGATTAGAGATTTTTCGTACTCCTCAAATTCTTGAGCGAAGCTTTCTGCTCCTTTAATGTTTTCAACCATTTTGTCTATGACCTCCTTAATAATGCACGACGGTGTGGATGCACCTGCCGTTATACCAATTGTCTTTGGTATATTTATATTCTGAGGAATTTCCTCAAAATTTTCAATTTGGAAAGTATTGGGACAATACTTTTTACATATGGCAGTGAGCTTTGATGTGTTAGAGCTGTGGGCTCCTCCTATCACAAGCATAAGGTCTGCCTTTTTTGCAATTTGTTCAGCTTCGGTCTGCCTTTCGTTCGTGGCACTGCATATGGTGTCGAAAATGACGGCAGACGGAAATTTTTCACGGATAAAATTTGAAATTTTTTCAAAGGTCGGCCTGTCCATCGTTGTTTGACAAACAAGACAAACCTTGTCGGATATATCTATTTTA
>JAZNBF010000046.1:0-2113 GCA_045586905.1 Clostridia bacterium | reverse complement strand
TTTTTCGGATGAAGTGGCATATCAAAAGGTGGGGAAACTTTTGTAACAAGGATAATTGCAATCTTGGTGCATTTTTTGCAATTATATACCACACAAAGGTGAAAGTAAATGGAAAAAATCTATCGAAATATATAAAAAAGCTATGTTGCTACAAATTTACAAAAAAAGGACTGTAAAATCAAATTTTACAGTCCTTTAAAAATTTTTAATTATTTTTTAAGCAAAGCATCTTTCTTAGCAACGTATCTGTCATATGCTGCCTGAACATATTTAGGATATTCACCATAGCCAAGGTCGAGAATTTTCTGAACTTCTTTGTCATAGTCATCCATGGATTTTCTGCCCATGATTATATCATATAAAACTACATCAAGAGGAGCCTGACAAAGCTCTGCGATGTCTGCCATTGCAGCTTTTTCATCAGCTGTGTAGTTAAGTGTGGGGAGAGCATGTTTTTCAGCTTCTTTTGCACCAAGGTTCCATGTCTTAACTGCATCTTTCTGATACTGTTCCTGATAGTAGTTGAGAAGATAGTCGCTATGCTGATTGTAACCGGGGTGGTTTGCAGGGAGAACATAGTGATACATTGCCTGATTCATAGAAGAGAAGCCATTTTCTTCATAGTTAACAATCTTGTCGGTGTATACAAAATGTTTTTCACCGTCAATTTCTTTAACCGTGTAGGTGTCGCCTTCTCTGCCGAAGAGTTGAGTGGTGATGCCTTCTTCACTATAGATCCAGTCTGCCCATTTAACTGCTGCAGGTACATTACCGCAAGCGGTGGTGATGCCGATAGCAACTGCGGTAGCATCACTGCACAACTGCTGGAATTCAGCAACATCACCTTTTTTAGCTACAGGGTTAGGACAAGCTACGAGTTCATAGGAAGGATCGATATTTTTGAGAGCAGGACCGTATTTACCAAGACCTGAGCCGATGTAGCCCCATGATGCAACAGAAATACCATTTACAAGGTTTGATTCAATTTTGGCGCTATCGTTTGTGATGATGCCGGAATCGATGTAGCCTTTTGAAAACCAGTCTGCCATCTGAGCTATGTATGCTTTATAGCCTTTCTGCTCAACAGCAAACACAACCTTATCTCCTTCGAGATAGAAAGCTTTACCTACACCAAATGCAGTGTTGAAAGCGTGCGAATTTGGGTCTTTATAGGAAAGAAGGGAGTCTCCACCTGTGAGAGGGTACTGAAAGCCTTCTTCTTTGGCTTTTGCAAAGTATGATGACCAGTCGTCGATTGTTTCGGGAATATCCATGCCCCATTTTTCGAGAAGGTCACCTCTGCAGTAGAGACCGGAGAAGCCTTCGGTGTCACCGAGGTTGAGTACATTGAAGCCATAGTATCTGCCTGACTCAGTTGTACCTGAAAGGAAGGTTGCGTAATCTCTCTTTTTGGCTTCTTCACCTTCCATGAAGTTATAGAAATTAGGAGCGTATTCTTCAATGTAGTCATCGAGAGCAACGAGAATGCTATCATCGATAGCTGCTTCAGGACCGCCAGTATAGGTAGCCCAGTTTGTTTCGATCATGTCGGGGAGATCGCCTGATGCAATCATGGTAACAAAAGCTTCGCCACCTGTGGAACCCTGAATGGGGTGGATAAAGTCGATGTGAACACCTGTCTTTTCTTCCATGATCTGGTAGAAAAGCATTTCGTTGTAGTTTTCCAAAGTTGATCTGGCAGCACCGTCCATGGTGCACCAATAGGTAAAACTTTTACCATCGGTTGTTGCAGTATGTTTCTTGGTTTCTTTACCGCTGCAAGCTGCAAAAGCTGTGCAGAGAACAGCAACACAAGCAAAAACTGCAATGATTCTTCTGATTTTTTTCATTTTCTTACCTCCGTTGATTTTTTATAAAAAAGTGCGGATGCATCGCAGTGCTTACACCAACACTTTAATACCACTAAAGTATTAACCTTTGATAGTGCCTACCACAACATCTTTTACAAAGCTTTTTCGGATGAAGTGGCATATCAAAAGGTGGGGAAACTTTTGTAACAAGGATAATTGCAATCTTGGTGCATTTTTTGCAATTATATACCACACAAAGGTGAAAGTAAATGGAAAAAATCTATCGAAATATATAAAAAAGC
>JAZNBF010000045.1:0-15410 GCA_045586905.1 Clostridia bacterium | reverse complement strand
CTACTATTATGACAATTCCCTCAGGGAAAATCAGCGCCACTGGTTCGATGCTCAGCTTTCACTTGCATCGGAGCTTGTCATCCCCTGTGTCATTCACACCCGTGATGCCTGGTCCGACACCCTCGACATCCTTAGGGCGCATAAAGAAAACACAGGCATTATTCACTGCTATTCGGGCAGTGTGGAAACAGCAAAAATTCTACTCGACCTCGGCTGGTACATTTCGTTTGCAGGTCCTCTCACCTTTAAAAATGCAACCACTGCGCTCGATGTGGCGCGCTTTGTGCCCGATGATCGCATTCTTATCGAGACCGACTCGCCCTACCTTGCCCCCGTGCCATACCGTGGCAAGACCAACACGCCCGTGTATGTAAAAGAGGTGGCAAAAAAACTTTCTGAGGTGAGGGGAGTAAGCTTTGAGAAGATAGAAGAATTAACATTTGCTAATGCAAAAAAAGTTTACAGAATAGATGATTAAGTCTTTATTTTTCATTGAAATAGTGATACAATATAATAAAATTTATGTGCAGAGCAGAAAAATGCGCGTTAAGTGACAGAGAATGGGAGTATAGTCTCTGAACGAAAAGGTCGACAGACCTTGCGGTGCGTTTTTCTCATCCGCTGTTACATACTCACCGTAACAGCCCCTCTGTAATAGAAAAGGGGATTTTTTTATGTCAGATGTTTTTATTTTAGTCATCAAAGCTCTTGTCATCATGATGCTTGCGCTCTTTTTGGGGCGAAAAACAGGTCTTTTTTCTCTTGGAAAAGGTGCATCGGTTTTTGTGCTCATTTTAGTGACACTTCTTTTCGGCACATCGGTTTATGCAAGTCTTTTCCGACCTGACATCACTCTCAAAATAATGTTCAGTTCATCGTTTGCAAGCTTCACGCTCGATTTGTCTTTCTTTATTCGTCTGTTTTTGCTCACACTGTTTCTCGGGCTCATCTGCTCATGCTTTGGCATACGCCCCTATGTGCGCATAAGCTCTGTGCGTGACCTTTGCACCCTTGCGCTTCTCATAGCGCTCACGGTGCTACTCGGCATATATGCAACCTTCCGTGTGGGCAGTGCCATAAAAATTGCCTTTAAGTTCATTCCGGTGTTCATCACCTCTGCACTTTTCGGCCCGTTCTGGGGAGGCATGGTCGGAGCGCTTAGTGACGTCATAGCCTTTGTGGTAAACCCTGTCGGTGGTGCATTCCTGCCTCAGATAACCATAATCGAGTTTTTCTATGGCTTTATCTATGGTCTCTTTTTCTACAAAATGACCTCCTGGGGCGGATATAAAACCATGCTCAAAATTGTGATTTGTGTTGTTTTGCAAATCGTTGTTTTAAATCTCGGTCTCACCACCTATATGCTCATGCCGATAATGCAGCTCGATTTCAATTCGCTCCTTGTCATCCGTGCACCTGCCGCAGTTATCAACATGGCACTTCAGCTCATCATTCTCTCAGTTATGAGCAAATATATAACCACCTTCCGAAAGGTGCTGAAATGAGGAACAGTCATGAAAAAAGCTTTGCCTTTCGACAAAAGCATACTTCCCTCCGATGGCACAAAACCGTCACTTCTTCTTCATAGCTGCTGCGCTCCGTGCTCAAGCTCTGTGCTTGAGATGCTCTGTGAGTGCTTCCAAGTCACTGTGCTCTACTATAACCCAAACATCTTCCCCAAAGAAGAATTTGACAAAAGATGCGACGAACAAAGAAAATTTTGCGAGAGTTTTTCAAATGATGAAAGAAAGATTGATTTTATCTGCACTTCTTATCGCTCAGAAGAATTTGAAAAAATCGCAAAAGGCAGAGAGCACATAAAAGAGGGCGGCGAAAGATGTACCCTCTGCTATGCGCTGAGACTTGAAGAGGCGGCAAAATATGCAAGTGAAAACGGATTCGACTTTTTCACCACCACACTCTCTGTCAGCCCTCTCAAAGATGCAGAGCGTCTCAACGCCATTGGGGAGGCAATGTCTGAAAAATATAATGTAAAATATCTTACATCCGATTTTAAAAAGCAAAACGGTTACAAGCGTTCTTGCGAAATTTCAAAGGAGTATAACATGTATCGTCAGGACTTTTGCGGTTGCAAACATTCTTTAACAGAAAGACTCATGTCCTCCAAAGCCTTTGTTTTCGATGCCGATGGCACACTTTTTGACACCATGTGGTTTTACGACAGATTCGTGCTCGAAATTATGCGTCTTCAGGGCATAGATGCACCGTATCAGCTGCGTGAAGAAACACGAGGCCACACCGTAAAAGAAGCCTGCGAATATATGAAAGAAAAATACTCTCTCAAAAAAAGTGTCGACGAGCTTTTGGAAGAGTGCAACGCAATCCTCGTAGATTTCTATAAAACAAAGGCTCCTCTGAAGGCGGGCGTAAAAGAATTTCTTTTGCATGCCAAAGAAGAGGGCAAAAAGCTTTGCATAGCTACTGCCACCGACTCTTTCCTCATACGCTATGCGCTAAGGCTTCATGGCATCGAAGACCTCTTTGAGTTTGTTATGTGTTGCACCGAGGTCGGAGCATCAAAAAGAGAGAGCAAGGTGTATGACGATGCAGTTGCTGCCCTTGGCTTCCAGAGGAAAGATGCAGTTGTATTTGAAGATGCCGAATATGCTGTTGCCACTGCCAAGAGGGCAGGCTACAAGGTTGTTGCAATAGAGGATAAGTCGCAGGAGAAATTTAAAGAAAGCATAAAATCTCTTTGTGATATATATGTATCATCCATGGAAGAACTTATAATAAAATAATTAAAAATTTTACAAAAAAAGTGTTGACAAGATGAATTTGATGTGATATATTTTTATTGTAATCATTACAAATTTGTAATGATTACAATTTTGCAAGAAAGAAGGTGCTCCTGTGGACAGTGCAAAATTACTTTCTATGCACAACATCAGACCATCTGTCATAAGGGTTATGATATATGATTTTGTAAAAAACACAAAATCACACCCCACAGCCGATGACATATACCAATGCCTTCATCCGAAAGCTCCCACGCTTTCCAAAACCACTGTATATAACACAGTAAAGCTGTTTGCATCGGAAGGGCTTTTAAAGGTGCTCTCCATAGATGGCAACCAGCTCCGCTATGACGCCGACACCTGCCACCACGGGCATTTTCGTTGCGAGGAGTGCGACAGGATTTACGATTTTACCATCGAAAAAGATTGTGAAGCAGGTCTTGAAGGCTTCGATGTCAGTCAGAGAGAAATTTTTTACAGCGGTCGCTGTATTCAATGTAAATAAAAATAAATATAATAAAAGGAGAAACAATCATGAAAAAATTTGTATGTTCAGTTTGCGGTTATGTTCACGAAGGAGACAATCCTCCTGCTAATTGCCCCGTATGTAAGGTTCCTGCAGATAAGTTCAAAGAAATGCAGGAAGGCGCTGCACTCGCTGCAGAGCATGAATATGGCATCTATGCCAAAACCGTAAAAAACAACCCCGATATTTCCGAAGAAGATAAAAAATATATCTTCGAACAGCTCATGGCAAACTTCAACGGTGAATGTGCCGAAGTCGGCATGTATCTCTGCATGGCTCGTATTGCTCATCGCGAAGGCTATCCCGAAGTTGGTCTCTATTGGGAAAAAGCAGCTTACGAAGAAGCTGAGCACGCTGCAAAATTTGCAGAGCTCCTCGGCGAAGACCTCGAACCCAACATGAAAGCCACCACCAAAGACAACCTCGCATGGAGAGTTGACTGCGAATATGGCGCAACCCAGGGCAAATTTGACCTCGCATCCTGCGCTAAGAAAAACGGTCTTGACGCAATTCACGACACAGTTCACGAAATGGCTCGAGACGAAGCTCGTCATGGCAGAGGTCTTGAAGGCTTACTCAAGAGATACTTCAAATAATAACAACAAATTACAAAAAGGTTGAGCTTTTGCTCAACCTTTTTTACTTGCCACTGGAAATTTTCCCTGTTTAATGATATACTGTCTTTAAAGACAAACACAAAATATTATTTGCTTTATTTTAAGGAGCGATAAATAATGCCCATAATATTAGACCACCAACTCCGCGAACAAATATCGCACGATGTTTCAACCTTTCCCATCACATATTTTCACGATGAGCTTGCCACTTTGCCAAACTGGACAGGCCCGCTTCACTGGCATCCCGACTTTGAAATTGCAACTGCCCTCTGCGGCACTCTCGACTATCAGGTAGGGCAGCAGCACATAATCCTTTCCCCCGGAGACAGTGTGTTTGTAAACGGAAACATACTTCACTCCATAACTCAGACAGGTGGAGACATCCCCGATCCTATGCCAAACATAGTTTTTTCGGGCACCATTGTTTCAACCGAATCAAGCGAGATATATCAAAAATATATTCTGCCCATAAAGCAGTGCGACGCTCTGCCTTTTGTTGTCTTTCGCCATGGAGATGTCTGTCACAAAGAAATAAACAAGTTGATAAAAGATATTTACTTTTGCATGACAGACAAAAACAAGTGCTACGAAATGATTGTGCAAAGGGCGCTCAGCACTATATTTGAATATGTTTTCACAAACCTCGACACCCTGCCCAAAAATGTCGCCTCGCGCATACAGATAAACAATCAGATACGGATTCAAAAAATGCTTTCATTTATTTATGAGCATTACTCTGAAGCCATCACCCTTGCAGATATTGCACACTCTGCCAACATAAGTAAAAGTGAGGCAGGGCGATGTTTTAATTCGTACATGGGACTCTCGCCCGTGGATGCGCTCATCAAATACAGACTTCAGATGGCGTACAGAATGCTCGAGGAGAAAATATACACCATCCAACAGATAAGCTACGCCTGTGGATTCAACTCGCCAAACTATTTCAGCCGGCAGTTCAAAAAAACCTATGGCTACGCTCCCGGTCAGAATGGCATTTTGGGTAAATAGTGCTTAGTTTTGACGTTTATGTGACTTTGTTTTTCTCTGTGTGATGATATAATACAACCATCATTATACATATGGGGTGTGATTATGACCAAACAGAAAAACTACAAAAAAACACTTATAGCGTGTTACCTCGGCTTTGTAACACAGGCAATCTCTGCAAACTTTGCACCACTTCTTTTTCTCACATTCAAAAGCACCTACGGGATTTCTTTTTCCCGGCTTGCTCTCATTCCCGTCACATTCTATCTTACTCAGCTCCTTGTTGACCTCGCAGCCACAAAATTTGCCGACAAGATAGGTTACAGGGCGTGCGTGGTAGCGTCGCAGGTGCTTTCGTCACTTGGCCTCATCCTCATGGCTGTTTTGCCCGAGATGATGAGTGCTCCGTTTGCAGGCATTATCATTGCAGTAGTCCTTTATGCAATAGGCAGTGGTCTTATTGAAGTTTTGGTAAGTCCCATTGTAGAGGCGTGTCCTTTCGAAAACAAAGACGCCATGATGAGCCTCCTTCACTCCTTCTATTGCTGGGGTGCAATGGGTGTAATTTTAGGTTCAACTGCATTTTTCTATATTTTCGGCATTGAAAGCTGGAAAATACTCACTTTCATTTGGGCACTTGTTCCTCTTTACAACACCTTCAATTTTATAAACTGTCCTATCGAAACTCTCGTCGAAGAAGGAAAGAGCATGAGCATCCGACAGCTTCTCGGTGTGCCTGTTTTCTGGCTCATGATAATTCTGATGGTTTGCACAGGCGGCTCAGAAGCCACAATGTCTCAGTGGGCATCGGCATTCACCGAGTCGGCACTCGGTGTTTCCAAAACCGTAGGCGACCTCGCAGGTCCGTGCCTGTTTGCCATGTTCATGGGTATATCGCGCATGATGTATGGCAAAATGGGTGAAAAGCTCGACCTTACCAAAACCATGCTTTTGTGTGGTGTGATTTGTGCAACCTGCTACCTTGTTGCCTCGCTCTCATCTTTCCCCATGCTCGGTCTTGCAGGTTGTGCTCTCTGTGGTCTTGGCGTTGGCATCATGTGGCCCGGCACAATCAGCCTTTCGTCACAAAAGTGCCCCCGTGGAGGCACTGCCATGTTTGCGTTTTTAGCACTGGCAGGAGACCTTGGTGCAATGGTAAGTCCTGCTGCAGTGGGCAGATTTGCTGAAATGGCAGGAGGCAATCTCAAATCCGGATTGCTTGTTGCTACCATCTTCCCCATACTTTTAACACTCGGATTGCTTTTCCTTAAAATAAGGGTGAAGCCAAAAACCAGACAGTAAGAAAACGAGGTTGAGCCTTTACGGGCTCAACCTTTTTTGTCTTCGCTCGGTTTTGATTAAAAAAGACAAATCTTTTTTCTGTCATTAAACACATCAGAAATTTTACAAAAACTATTGACAAAATATTTTCACAGGTATAAAATATAATCAATAACTGTGACGAAGATGGCGGATATACAGATGCATTTGAGAGATACGGCGGTTGGTGTGAGCCGGAAGCAGAGTATGTTTTAGCCTTTCACTTCCGAGTTGGAGAAGGGAAAGCCTGCGGGCAAGTAGTTTCTTCCGTGAATGCTGCGTCAATGCAAAGGGCTTAATGGAGCTTAAAGTGGCATATATCAAAAGTATATGCAAAAAGAGTGGTACCGCGGATTTATAAATTCGTCTCTTTAACAGATTATTAAAATTTGTTAAAGAGACTTTTTTATTTTAAAAGTCACTCAAAATGCTCCTGAAATACACTTTTTAGGGAGGAAAAAAATGGAAAATGTAAGTTTGCTTGAAAAAATCAGGGAAGAATACAAAAATGACCGCTTTGCTACAAATGCAGGCTGTGTAATTACAGAGGTGTGCGATGAAAAAGTAGTTTGCGAGCTATCTCTATGTGATAAGCTTCTCAATGCCCACGGTGCAGTTATGGGTGGTGCAATATTTACCCTTGCCGATTTTGCCTTTGCTGTGGCGTCAAATCTTTCAGACGTACCGACGATGGGTATAGAGTGCAACATAAGATATTATTCTCGTGTCAAAGGCACAAAGCTCATAGCAACTTGCCGTGCCGACAAAGAGGGCAAAACTTTAGGCCACTACACCGTTGAGATTACAGATGATACGGGCAGAAAAATTGCAGGATATACAGCGATAGCTTTTCATAATAATAAATAGCAGAAAGGGTAGTTGAAAATGAAAGTATCAGAAAACAAGATATTCAATCCTCAGGTGGAATGCATGGATCGCTCAGAAATCAAAAAGCTGCAGGATGAGCGTCTTAAGGCAACCGTTGCCCATGTCTATGCAAATGTTCCGCTATACAGAAAGCGCATGGACGAAGCAGGGGTGCGCCCTGAAGACATCAAAGGCACAGAAGATCTCCACCTTCTTCCTTTCACCAACAAAACCGACCTTCGTGACGAGTTCCCCTATGGCCTCCTTGCAGTGCCTCAGGAAGAAATAGTGCGAATTCAGGGTTCATCAGGCACAACAGGCAAACCGATTGTTTCAGGCTACACCCAGAACGATGTTGATGTGTGGACCGAAATGGTTGCCCGTTCTCTCACTGCTGCGGGTGCAGGCAAAGACGATAAGGTTCAGGTTACATATGGCTACGGTCTCTTCACAGGCGGCCTCGGTGCTCATCAGGGTGCATCAGAGGTAGGCGCTATGGTTATCCCCATGTCATCGGGCAACACCCAGCGTCAGCTTATGATGATGCACGATCTTGGTGCCACAATGCTTTGCTGCACACCGTCCTATGCAATCTTCCTTGGTGAATCACTCAAAGAATATGGCTACGATCCCAAAGAATTCAAACTCAAATCAGGCTGCTTCGGTGCAGAACCCTGGACAGAAGAAATGAGAGAGAAGCTCGAAAGCCTCTTCGATATAAATGCCTACAACATCTACGGTCTCACCGAAATTGCAGGCCCCGGTGTTGCTTTTGAATGCAGTGCCAAAGCAGGCATGCATGTAAACGAAGACCATGTTATTGCCGAAATCGTAGATCCTGCCACAGGTGAGCCTCTTCCCTATGGTGAGAGTGGCGAGCTTGTGTTCACCACCATCACCAAAACAGGCATGCCCATGATTAGATATCGCACTCACGATATATGCACCTTAAATGCCGAGCCATGTGCATGCGGCAGAACTCATGTGAGAATGAGCAGAATCACCGGCAGAACCGACGATATGCTCATCATCCGTGGTGTAAACATGTTCCCGAGTCAGATTGAAGAAGTACTTTTGAGAATTCCCGGTGTTTCACCTCACTACATGCTCGTTGTAGACAGAGTAAACTCAACCGACCGTTTAGAGGTTCAGGTAGAGCTCACCGAAGAAATGTTCTCCGACACCGTTTCCCACATTGAGAAAATTCAGAATGCAATCAAAGAACAAATCAAATCTGTTGTTGGCGTTGCTGCAAATGTTAAGCTTGTTCCGCCAAAATCAATTCCCCGTTCTGAAGGTAAAGCAAAGAGAATTATCGATAACAGAGGACTCACCAAATAAGGAGGAAAAATTATGTTTATAACTCAGATTTCAGTATATCTTGAAAATAACAAAGGCACACTTCGTACCCTTACAAAAACACTCGGCGAAAACAGCATCGACATCCTTGCACTCTCTATTGCCGACACAACCAACTTCGGCATTGTCCGTCTTGTCACAAGAGAGTCAGATGTTGAAAAAACAATAGGTGTTTTGCGTGACAATGGCTTTATTGCAAAAACAAACAATGTAATCTGCGTTGCTGTGCCAAATCAGCCAGCCGGTCTCGACAGTGTTTTGGCAATTGTTGAAGAAAACAATCTTTCCATTGAATATATGTATTCATTAAACTACATCATCGGCAATAAAGCTCTCATCGTTCTCAGACTTTCTTCTGAAAATATGGATATGGAAGCAATTGCAAAGCTTCTTGGTTCAAAAGGTGCAATCCTTGTAAATCATGAAGAAATAAACAAGCTTTAATATTTAATTAATATATTGACTTTTTTTGAGACAAAATATATTATATATATAAAGTCGGTATGGCTTTATTCAAATAATCTAAATCGGAGGTTTTTTATATGAAAAAATATTTATGTCCATGTGGTTACGAATATGATCTCGAGGTTGGTGATCCCGACGCAGGCATCGCTCCCGGCACAGCCTGGGAAGACGTGCCCGAAGACTGGGTATGCCCTGTATGCGGACTGGGTAAGGACGCTTTCGAAGAAGAATAAGAGTCGGGATGTAAAAAAAGCGCAGACCGCTTATATGCTATAAGCGAACTTCACCTCTCGGCGTACCTTTGTACGCCTTCGGGTATCCTTCGCAAGCACGCTTGCTTCAGTTCAGTTCACTTATTCTGCATCTTTTTTTCCTATCCCTTAATAAATGACAGTGAAAGGTGTAAAAAGCAATTGTTTTTTACACCTTTTTTGTGTCTTTATTGAAATTTATGATGTTTGACATATGACATCAATTGTTGTATAATAAATAAGTTATAAACAATTACAGAAAGGACTGTTTTTTGTGACAACAATCGATATTTTTTCGGGTTTTCTCGGTGCGGGAAAAACCACACTCATAAAAAAGCTCATAACTGAAGGCTACAAAGGTCAGAAACTCGTTCTCATCGAAAACGAATTCGGACAAATAGGCATAGACGGTGCTTTTATGCAGGATGCAGGGATAGAGGTCACCGAAATGAATTCGGGTTGCATCTGTTGCTCACTTGTGGGTGATTTTGGCGAGGCTCTCAAAAAGGTTCTTTCCGAATTTGCCCCCGACCGTATCCTCATCGAACCCTCAGGAGTGGGCAAGCTTTCCGATGTTATAAAGGCAGTGAAGGGGATAGATGCCTCCAATGCACGCCTTGGCGTATGCACCACTGTGGTTGATGCACAGAAGTGCAAAATGTACATGAAAAACTTTGGCGAATTTTTCAACGATCAGATAGAACATGCAACATCAATCGTTCTCAGCCACACTCAGATGGCAGGCGAAGAAAAAACCAAAAACTCCATCGACCTCATCCGTGAGCACAATAAAACTGCTGCCCTTGTGGCAACCGATTGGGACAAGCTCGATGGCAAAGAGATTCTTTCTGCCATGGAGCACGCCCACACTCTCGAGGCAGAGCTTGAAGAAATGAAAAAAGAACACCATCACCACGATGAAGAGTGTCACTGCGGAGAACATCATCACCATCACCATGCTGACGATGTGTTTGCAAGCTGGGGCAAAGAAACCACTGCCAAATTCACCATAGATGGCATCACAGCTATCTTAAATGAACTTTCCCGCTCCGAAAAATATGGCCTGGTGCTAAGAGCAAAGGGCGTTGTCGAGGGTGAAGACGGCGAATGGATACATTTCGACTATGTGCCTGGCCAGCCCGATGTAAGATGCGGCACAGCTTCGGTAATAGGCAGAATTTGCGTCATCGGCACCGAGCTTAACGAAGACAATCTCTCGGAGCTTTTCAATCTCTGATAAAACGAGGTAACACAGTATGGCTAAAGAAATTCCCGTATAACTTTTCACCGGCTTTCTGGAAGCCGGCAAGACAAAAACAATTCAGGAAACTCTCGAAGATGAAGCTTTCAACACAGGTGAGCGCACTCTTCTTTTAGTGTGTGAAACCGGATTGGAAGAATATAAGCCGGACAGGTTCCCCGGCAAAAATGTTGTTATTCATGAGATAGACGACGAATCGGGCCTAAACGAAAAAGACCTGTCTTCTCTTTGCAAAAAAAATAAAATCGAGAGAGTTCTCATAGAATATAATGGCATGTGGCAGTTAAAATCGCTCTACGAATCCATCCCATCAAACTGGCTCATCTATCAGCAGCTTTTGTTTGTTGACTCGCAAAGCTTTGAAAACTACAACAACAATATGCGCTCTCTTGTGGTAGACAAACTCACAAACTGTGAGCTTGTGGTTTTCAACCGTCCTTCGGCAAATACCGACAAAGACCTTTTTCATAAAATCGTAAGGGGTGTTTCAAGGATGTGTTCCATTGCCTATGAATATCCCGATGGCACTCTTGAATATGATGAAAAAGAAGATCCTCTTCCGTTTGACATAAATGCCCCCATAATCGATATTGCCGACAGAGACTATGCGCTATGGTTTCGTGACTTTGCCGAAGACATGCGCAAATACGAAGGCAAAACAGTTCGTTTCAAGGGCATTGTGGGCATCAACAACTCAATGGCACCCGATGTGTGCATCTGTGGCCGCCATGTCATGACCTGCTGCATAGACGATCTCGAGTTCAAAGGCCTTGTGTGTGTCGAAAGACCTGTCTTCCCCGTTGTGTCCAATCGTGACTGGGTTATTATGACAGCACTCATTAAAATCGAATACCACGAGCTCTATCGCAAACCGGGCCCTGTTCTTCATGTGAAAGCAATCGAAAAATCCACAGTTCCCGAGCAGGAAATAGCCACTTTTTTCTGATATAATCAAAGGAGAACAAAATGACATTTGTAGAAATTTTTCTTTTTGGCTTAGGTCTTTCCATGGATGCTTTTGCAGTGTCTGTGTGTAAGGGCCTTTGCATGAAAAAAATTAATTTTTCCCACGCCTTCGTTATAGCACTCTTCTTTGGAGTTTTTCAGGCAATTATGCCTCTTCTGGGCTTTTGCCTTGGTAAAACCTTCGAAAGCTATATAACAAGCATTGACCATTGGATAGCTTTTGTTCTGCTTGCATACATCGGCATCAAGATGATAAGAGAGGCAATCACCGATGAAGATGAAGTCTCCTGCCCCGTAGAGCAGAGACTCGATGTAAAAGAACTTTTTGTCTTAGCGATTGCCACAAGCATAGACGCGCTTGCGGTCGGCATAGCGTTTTCATTTGAAGATGGCATCAATATATTTGAAAACATATCCGTCATAGGCATCGTCACCTTTGCGCTTTCTTTTTTTGGTGTTGTAATCGGCAACAAATTCGGTTCCCGATTCCACAAAAAAGCTCAGGTGTCGGGTGGGGTTATTCTGGTGCTTCTCGGAGTTAAGCTTCTTTTAGAAGGCGTTGGTATGATATGATGTCTGATTGCAGACTTTGCCCGCGCGATTGCGGAGCTGACCGTGAAAATGGTGAAAAAGGATTTTGCTCTTCGCCTGGCATTCTCAAGGTGGCAAGGGCATCGCTTCATTTCTGGGAAGAACCCTGCCTTTCAAAAGACAAAGGCTCGGGCACTGTGTTTTTCTCGGGCTGTAACCTCAGGTGTGTGTATTGTCAGAACCGTGACATTGCCCTTTCAGAAAGTGGCAAGACCATCACCAAAGAGCGCCTTGTGGAGATTTTTTTTGAGCTCAGAGAAAAAGGCGCACTCAACATAAATCTCGTCACACCTTCTCACTATGTTTACCCCATAGCCGATTGCATACAAATGGCAAAGGCTAAAGGCTTCGACTTGCCTTTTGTGTATAACACAAGTGCCTACGAAAAGGCGGAAACCCTTAAAGCCTTAGACGGACTCATCGACATATACATGCCCGATTTCAAATACTGGACTTCCAAGACGAGCGCAAAATACAGTCATGCTCCCGACTACACAGAAAGAGCAAAGGAAGCAATAGGCGAGATGTTTCGTCAGAGTGGAAAATGTGAATACACCAAAGACGGTGTGATGCAAAAGGGCATGATAGTGCGCCACATGCTCATTCCATCTCAT
The DNA here is from genome assembly GCA_045586905.1 of Clostridia bacterium. Classification (GTDB taxonomy): domain Bacteria; phylum Bacillota; class Clostridia; order UMGS1810; family UMGS1810; genus RGIG1828. Next base: position 2,827 of record JAZNBF010000045.1, on the reverse strand, counting down.
GTGTATGAAGCAAAACAAATACTTAAATATCTTTATGAAACCTACGGTGACAATGTGGTTTTCAGCATAATGAGTCAATACACTCCCATGGCACATTTTGACGATTTCCCTGAGCTCAATCGCACCGTCACCAAAAAAGAATACAACTCACTTTTGGATTTTTGCATAGAGCTTGGCATAGAAAATGCCTACATTCAGGAGCCCGGCTCGGCAAAGGAGAGCTTTGTGCCATCGTTCGACAACAGTGGCGTATAAGAAAGGAAGATACAAATGCAGACATATATTGCAGGTGAATATGATGTAGCAGTCATCGGCGGCGGCCATGCAGGCTGCGAGGCGGCACTCGCCTCTGCCCGCCTCGGCGCAAAAACCATTATGTTTGTCATTAACATGGACACTCTGGCAAATCTGCCCTGCAACCCCTGCATAGGCGGCACAGCCAAAGGCCATCTTGTGCGGGAGATAGATGCTCTCGGTGGCGAAATGGGCAAAGTTGCCGACAAAACCTTCATTCAGTCGCGCATGCTCAACCGTGGCAAAGGTCCGGCAGTTCACTCTCTCCGTGTTCAATCCGACAGGCGCAAATATTCCGAGGCAATGAAGCATGTGCTCGAAATGCAGGAAAACCTCGATGTAAAGCAGGCCGAAATAACCGATATCGGCTTCGACGAAAACGGAGCTGTCACATCTGTCACTACTCATCTTGGCGCAAAGTATGAAGTGAAGTGCGCAATAATTGCCACAGGCACTTTTTTAAAAGGTAAGGTCATTGTGGGTGATGTGAGCTTTGAAAGCGGCCCCGACGGAGTTTTCCCTGCCAATAAGCTCTCGGAGTGCCTTAAAGATGCAGGCATAGAGCTTATGCGCTTCAAAACAGGTACACCTGCGAGAATAAACAGAAGAAGTGTGGATTTTTCCAAAATGGAGCCTCAGGAAGGCGACGAAGAGATTGTTCCTTTCTCTTTTGAAACAACAGAGATTGGAGAAAACAAAGCACTTTGCTATCTGACCTACACAAACGAAGAAACCCACAACATCATAAAAGAAAACCTCCACCGTTCTCCGCTATACAGTGGCATGATAGAAGGTGTAGGACCGAGATATTGTCCCTCAATAGAAGACAAGGTTGTCCGCTTTGCCGACAAAAGTCGTCATCAGCTTTTTGTGGAGCCTTGCGGACTCGATACCGAAGAAATGTACATTCAGGGTTTTTCCACATCTCTTCCCGAGGATGTTCAGCACAAAATGATACATTCCATAAAGGGCCTTGAAAATGCGCAGATGATGCGCACAGCCTATGCCATAGAATATGACTGCTGCGACGCCACAGAGCTTTATGCAACACTTGAGTTCAAAAAGCACAGGGGGCTCTACGGTGCAGGTCAGTTCAACGGAAGCTCAGGCTACGAGGAGGCTGCTGCCCAGGGCCTTGTGGCAGGCATCAATGCTGCCCGAAGCGTTCAGGGCAAAGAGCCTTTCATTCTCGACCGGAGCGAAAGCTACATAGGCACTCTCATAGATGACCTCACAGTAAAAGGCACAAAAGAACCCTATCGCATGATGACATCACGAAGTGAATACCGTCTGCTTCTCCGTCAGGACAATGCCGACGAAAGACTCACTCCCAAGGGCAGAGAAATCGGTCTGATATCAGAGGAACGTTATCAGAAATATCTCGACAAGCAGGCTATGATACAAGCTGAAATTGAGCGAGTGGAAAAGGCCATTGTCGCCCCAAGCCAAAAGGCAAACGAGCTTCTATCGTCATTTGGCTCAGCTACTCTTTCCACAGGCATACACCTTGGCGACCTTCTTCGCCGCCCCGAGCTTAATTACGACTCACTTGCGCCTCTCGACACCGAAAGACCACCTCTTCCGTCTGATGTGACAGAACAGGTGTACATTAAGATAAAATATGAAGGCTACATAAAAAAACAGCTCGAACAGGTAGAAAAATATAAAAAGCTTGAAGAAAAACTTATCCCGTCCGACATAGACTATGACAAAATAGACGGATTGCGCATTGAGGCAAGACAAAAGCTTTCCAAAATCCGTCCCCGTTCAGTTGGTCAGGCAAGCCGCATAAGTGGCGTGTCACCTGCCGATATGAATGTACTTTTGATATATCTTCAGGTAAACAAGGAGCAGTTATGAGTATAATAACAGATGTAATGACCTTTCACGGTGCCGACGAGAAAAAGGCAAAGCAGTTTGACACCTACTATAAGCTTCTTATAGAATGGAATGAAAAAATCAATCTCACTGCCATCACCGACGAAACCGATGCGGCATACAAGCACTTTGTCGACTGCATTTCGCCCATAACCGAAGGGAAGCTTTCTTCCGGCTCATCGGTTATCGATGTGGGCACAGGTGCAGGCTTCCCCGGTCTTGTGCTCAAAATCTTTGAGCCTTCGCTGAATCTTACTCTCGTTGACTCTTTAAGCAAAAGACTAAATTTTTTGAATGAAGTGATAAAAGAACTCGGCTTAGATGGCGTAACAACCATTCACAGTCGTGCCGAGGAGCTTGGCAAAAACAAAAACCATCGCGAAAAATATGACTATTGTGTATCGAGAGCAGTTGCCAATCTCGCCACTCTTTCAGAGCTTTGCCTGCCACTTGTAAAAGTGGGTGGGGAGTTTATCAGCCTCAAAGGTCCAAAAGCAGAAGAAGAGGTGGCAGATGCTAAAAAGGCAATCGGTGTCATGGGTGGAGAATTTAGAGAAATCGTAAATTACAACATAGGCGAAACCGACTACGACCACAACCTCGTGGTCATCAGAAAGAAATCGCCAACACCTCCTGCCTATCCCCGAAATGCGCC
>JAZNBF010000044.1:0-44281 GCA_045586905.1 Clostridia bacterium | reverse complement strand
ACCTCACCTGTGAAATAATATCATCACTATTATATAGAATACATGATAAAAAATCAAGACTTTGCAAAAAACAAGTTATATTTTCACATCAATTGATAATAATAACATAAGTAATCAATGAAACTTTTTGGAGGTAAATATGAAAAAAATATTTTTTGTTGCATTGTTACTGCTTGTAACAACATTTTTCTGCGCTTGCTCTTCCACAAACAAAGGTGAAAATTCTTCCGGAGCACATGTATTTTATTACACATATTCAGACACCTATATATCGAGCGTAAGATCAGCGCTGGATAAAGCATATGAGGCCCAAAACATATCTTACCATGACTATGACAGTAACGGAAATCAGACAACTCAGACCGAACAAATTCAGACTGCCATCACAAAAGGTGCAAAGGCCCTTGTGGTGAATATTGTAAATACAGGTTCAGATGATGCTGCGCAAGGGATAATATCACTTGCAAAAAATGCAAATATACCTGTGATTTTCTTCAATCGTGAAGTATCAGACGAAATAGTGTCAAGCTATGAAAAGTGTGTATTCATTGGAACCGACGCAAAAGAAGCAGGGCATCTTCAGGGTGAAATGATAGGTGAATATCTCGTAGACAACTTTGATAAAGTTGATCTCAATAGTGATGGCAAAATTTCATATATACTTTTTAAGGGTGAAGAGGGAAACAACGAGGCAATATACAGAACTCAATTTGCAGTTGAGGATGCAAATGCTATTCTTAAAAAAAGCGGAAAAAGCGAACTTATGTTTTATGATTCAACCAACCCAAACAAATACCTTGTTGACAAAAACGGTCAATGGTCCGCAGCAGCAGCTAATGAATATATGACAACTGCACTGACATCATATAACGAGAGTAATAACAATATGATAGAGCTTGTTATATGCAACAACGATGGAATGGCAGAGGGTGCAATAACAGCGCTTGGTTCGGCAGGATACAACACCGGCGGAGAGAGGCAGATACCGGTATTTGGCGTTGATGCCACTGACGCCGCAAAAGAGCTTATTAAAAACAACAAAATGACCGGTACAATCAAACAAGATGCTGAAGGTATGGCAAATGCAATTGCAGCTATAACGCAAAATGCTTTAAGCGGTACAGAGCTTTTAGAAGGAACAGAAGATTTCCAAATAGATGAAACTGCAGCTAAAGTACGCATACCCTATGCAAAATATCTTGGCGAATAACATCAAACTTAAAATTGCATGTGGAGGTTGACCCGTGGAAGACATCTTGCTTGAAATGAAAAATATAACAAAAGAATTCCCTGGAGTTAAAGCCCTTAACAACGTATCGCTCAGGATTAATCGTGGCAGTGTACACGCTCTTATGGGCGAAAACGGTGCAGGCAAATCTACACTCATGAAGTGTCTTTTTGGAATATATAACAAAGACAGCGGCTCAATTGAACTTGACGGAAAAGAAGTGAATTTTTCAAACTCGAAAGATGCCCTTGAAAACGGAGTTGCAATGGTGCATCAGGAACTGAATCAGGCACTGAAAAGAAGCGTAATGGATAATATCTGGCTTGGAAGATACCCTACAAAAATGAATTTGGTTATTGACGAAAAAAAGATGTATAATGACACAAAAGAAATTTTCAAATCGCTTAACATAAAAATAGATCCAAAGATCATTATGTCAAAACTACCCGTGGCGCAGAGGCAAATGGTTGAAATTGCAAAGGCTGTGTCATATAATTCAAAAATTATAGTATTTGATGAACCAACCTCCTCTCTTACCGATCAGGAAGTAAAACACCTTTTTACCATCATAAAAAATCTGAAAGAAAAAGGTTGCGGAATAATATATATTTCTCATAAGATGGAGGAAATACTTGAGATTTCCGACTATGTTACTATTATGCGTGATGGGACATGGATAGCTACTGAAAAAGCTGACAATCTTGATATGGACAAAATCATAAAGTTAATGGTTGGCAGGGAATTAACCACTCGTTTTCCACCAAAAAACAACAGCGTGAAAGAAATGATTATGGAAGTAAAAAACCTTTCATCGTCTAATGCGAATTTAACTGATGTATCGTTCAAACTTCACAGAGGGGAAATATTGGGCATAGCCGGGCTTGCAGGTTCAGGCAGAACAGAGTTGGTAGAAAACATTTTTGGTATTTCCGAACGAAAATCAGGTGAAATCTCCTTGCTGGGTAAAGTCATAAATCCAAAAAATCCAAGAGATGCGATAAATCATGGAATTGCACTGGTAACTGAAGAACGCAGAGCAAATGGTATTTTTGCCATTCTTGACATAATCAGCAATACCGTCATTTCAAGCCTTGGCAAATACAAAATAAAAAAATTGATGCTAAGTAATAAAAAAATGAAAAATGATACCATTTGGTCAATTAAAGCAATGCGCATTAAAACCCCTACTCCATACACTCAAATAAGAACACTGTCAGGTGGAAATCAACAAAAAGTAATATTCGGAAGATGGCTTCTGACAAATCCTGAAATTTTAATGCTCGACGAACCCACACGAGGAATAGATGTAGGAGCAAAATTTGAAATATATCAGCTCATAATAGATCTGGCAAACAAAGGCAAATCTATCATAATGATATCCTCGGAAATGCCTGAACTTTTAGGAGTTTGTGATAGAATTATTGTCATGTCGGGTGGAAGGGTTGCCGGTGAAGTATTAGCACAAAAAACAAGCCAGGAAGAGATAATGTCACTTGCGGCTAAATATGTCTGAAATAGGTGAAAATCATGGATAAAAAATTAAATTTTAAAACGCCGTTTTCTAACTTCTACAACATGAGCAGTCAAGAAAAAAGAAAAGCTGTAAGTGAATTGCTTATAAATAATTCGCTATATATATTTATGATAATCGCAATAGTAGTAATACAGATAATCAGTCCAAGATTTTTGTCGTTGCCATCTATTGTAAATATAATTTCTCTCTCTGCAGCAAATTTGCCAATTGCACTCGGAATAGCCGGTTGTATTATTCTTACCGGTACCGACCTGTCGGCCGGACGAATAGTCGGTATTGTTGCATGTGTTTCTGCATCACTTCTGCAAGCTGATGGCTATGCAAATAAAATGTTTCCGGCGCTTTCTACTCTACCCGTGTATGTGGTAATTCTCATTGCACTAGGCATAGGAGCTATTGTCGGATTTATAAACGGATTTTGCACCGCAAAATTTCATCTGCATCCGTTCATAGTAACATTATCAACTCAACTTATCATATACGGTTTGCTGCTTATGTACCTTATGCTTGGTGATAATAATGGTCAGTCAATATCAGGTCTTGACAGTTCATTCAGCAGACTTATAACAGGCAGCATTATTTCTTTGGGCAGTACAGCTATACCTAATTTTGTTTGGTACTCAATAGTAATAACAGCTATAATCTGGTTTATCTGGAACAAAACAAAATTTGGCAAAAACATGTTTGCGGTTGGTTCAAATCCCGATGCAGCAAATGTGTCGGGAGTAAATGTTACAGCTACTATCATTTCGGTTTTTACTCTTGCAGGCATTATGTATGGAGTTACCGGCTTTATAGAAGCTGCACGAATAGGCTCAAACAGTGCAGCAACCGGTCTTAATTACGAGCTTGATGCAATAGCCGCATGCGTTATAGGCGGTGTTTCTTTTGTAGGCGGCATAGGAAAAATAAGAGGAGTAATCATTGGTGTGGTTTTGCTCCGTATAATTTTTGTCGGATTAACCTTTTTAGGTATTGATGCTAACCTTCAGTATGTAATAAAAGGTTTGATTATACTCATAGCATGTGCAGTAGATATGAGAAAATATCTGGTGAGAAAATGAATTGTTTTAGCCGAAGATTATGTGTCTTCGGCTAATTAATTTTTGGCTCATTCTATTGACATTTTTTGTGAATGATAATATAATAATGTTTATATTGTTCACACTTTTACACAGGAGGTAATGAAATGAAGATTACATTAAAAGGCGATGTCAGAGAGTTCCCTCAAGGCTCCACAGTGTATGACATTGCAAAATCTATCGGCGATGGCCTCTCAAGAGCAGCCATGGGAGGTTTAGTTAACGGAGAGGTGAAAGAACTTACCTATGCAATAACTACCGATGCTGATGTAGAAATTCTTACCTTCGACGATGACGAGGGCAAACACATTTTAAGACACACTGCTTCACACGTGATGGCTCAGGCAGTGAAAAGACTTTATCCCGATGTTAAGCTTGCTATCGGCCCTGCAACCGATAGTGGTTTTTATTATGATTTTGACAGTGCAACCAGCTTCACAAATGAAGATCTGACTAAAATTGAAGCTGAAATGAAAAAAATCGTTAAAGAGCGTATCAGGCTTGAACGTTTTGAACTTCCGAGAGAAGAAGCTCTTGAATATATGAAAAGCAACAATGAGCCATACAAAGTGGAACTTATTAACGATTTGCCCGAAGATGCTGTTATATCTTTCTACAAGCAAGGCGATTTCACTGATCTTTGCGCAGGTCCACATCTTTTTGACACCTCTGCTGTTAAAGCCTTTAAACTTCTGAGTGTTACAGGGGCATATTGGCGAGGCGACGAAAAGAACAAAATGCTTCAGAGAATTTACGGTACTGCTTTCACCAGCAAAGACGATCTCAATGCTCACCTCGAGCAACTTGAAGAAGCAAAAAAACGTGATCATAACAAACTGGGCAGAGAGCTTGGTTATTTTACCACTGTTGACATAATAGGTCAAGGTCTGCCAATTTTACTGCCAAAGGGTGCAAGAACTCTGCAGATTCTCCAGAGATTTGTAGAAGATACCGAACAAAAGCAAGGATGGCAGCTTACAAAAACTCCGTATATGGCAAAAAGTGATTTGTTTAAGCTTTCAGGTCACTGGGATCACTATCAGGATTCTATGTTTATCTTAGGCGACGAAGAAAAGGACAAAGAAGTATTTGCAATGCGTCCTATGACCTGTCCGTTCCAGTATCAGGCTTATCTTAACAAAATGAGAAGCTATCGTGATCTTCCTCTCAGATATAACGAAACTTCTACCCTTTTCCGTAAAGAAGCTTCAGGCGAAATGCACGGTCTTATCCGTCTGAGACAGTTTACAATTTCCGAAGGTCATCTTATGTGTACTCCTGAGCAGCTTGAACAGGAATTCAAAAGCTGTCTGGAGCTTGCAATATATATGCTTAAAACTCTCGGTCTCTACGAAGATGTTTCTTACAGATTCTCAAAATGGGATCCGGACAACAGAGAAAAATATATCGGCACCGAGGAGCAGTGGGATGAAGCTCAGGACATGATGGAAAAAATCCTTAACCATCTTGAAATTCCTTATAAAGTCGGCATTGGCGAAGCTGCTTTCTACGGTCCTAAACTCGACATACAGATTAAAAATGTTTTTGGCAAAGAAGATACACTCATCACAATTCAGATAGACCAGATGCTTGCAGAAAAATTTGGCATGGAATATACCGACACAGACGGCAAGAAGAAAATTCCCTGCATAATTCACCGTACTTCTATTGGTTGCTATGAGAGAACCCTTGCTCTTCTTATTGAGAAATATGCAGGAGCTCTTCCGACATGGATGGCACCGGTACAAGTACAGATAATTCCAGTATCTGAAAAATATTTCGACTATGCTCAAAAAGTCAAATCCGAACTTGAAGCAGCAGATATTCGTGTTGAAGCTGACTATCGCAACGAAAAACTCGGCTATAAGATAAGAGAAGCTCAGCTTGAAAAAGTGCCTTATATGCTTATTGTGGGCGAAAAAGAAGAAGAAAGCAATTCTGTATCTGTTCGTTCAAGAAAAGAAGGAGATCTCGGAAGCAAATCTGTTTCTGAGTTTATTCCGATTATAAAAACAGAAATCGAGAATAAGTCAAGATAATTTATCTTCTAAGGCACAGCTCTACAATCGGCTGTGCCTTAGTTTTAACTGTGCACCTAATTATAAAGAAAGGGTTTTTTTACATGCACCCCATTAAACACTTTAAAGTGATCGCAAGGCACCAACGTACTGTAATAAAACACTGTGCAAAATGCGGTATATTATGGCAAGGATTGAAACACGATCTTTCTAAATATACCCCGACTGAATTTATAGCCGGAGCAAAATACTTTATAGGAACCCGTAGCCCGAATGAAGGGGAACGGAGTGATAAAGGATATTCCCTGGCATGGATGCATCACCAAGGCAGAAACAAGCACCATTTTGAATACTGGAAAGACTACAATCCTGAAACAAAATTGATGTCACCGGTAAAAATGCCTTACAAGTATGTTGCTGAAATGTTTTGTGACAGATTGGCTGCGAGCAAAATATATCAGGGTAAAAATTATTCACCCACCCACCCTATTGAATACTTTATGAGAGCGAAAACCACAAGATTGATTCACCCTGATACTTCCGATGAGCTTGAGTTCCTTTTGAAAGAACTTGCTGAAAAAGGCGAAAAACACGTGTTCAAGCTAATAAAAACACGAATCAAGAATAAATATCAATATTAAAAAAACGCTTTTTAAAAGAAACAAATTCTTTTAAAAAGCGTTTTAAATTATGAGTTAATCTGTTTTGCAACAAGACTTTCTGGACAATATATCTCTCTTAATTTCGGTTTTTCGATTTTTCCTGTTGCATTTCTGGGAACATCGGCAAAAATTATTTTGTGAGGTCTTTTATATCTTGGCAAACCTTTGCAGTATTCTTCTATTTCCGCCTCGGTGCAAGATACATTTTCTTTAAGCTGAATTATAGCAGCGGCTATCTCACCAAGTCGCGTGTCGGGTAAACCAATGACAGCAACATCACTGATGGCATCGTAAGCACGAAGATAGTCTTCTATTTGCACAGGATAAAGGTTTTCACCACCACTGATAATGACATCTTTCTTTCTGTCGACCAGATATATAAAGCCATCTTCATCTTTTTTTGCCATATCTCCTGTTAAAAGCCATCCGTCTTTAAGCACATCATTTGTGGCTTTTTCATCTTTGTAGTAGCAAGTCATCACACCAGGGCCTTTGAGTGCAAGCTCACCAACATCACCGTTTGCTACTTCAGAACCATCCGGAGCTACAATCTTAACCTCCCAGCCATAACCTGCCACACCAATGGCACCAACTTTATGTATATTTTCAACACCAAGATGAACAGCGCCGGGTCCGATTGATTCGGAAAGTCCATAATTGGTATCGTACTGGTGATGAGGGAAAATTGCCATCCATCGTTTTATGAGACTGGGGGGCACCGGCTGAGCACCAATGTGCATCAGACGCCACTGAGAAAGTGAATATTCACCAAGGTCTATATCACCACGTGCAATAGCGTCGAGCATATCCTGAGCCCATGGTACGAGTAGCCAGACTATGGTACACTTTTCATTTGAGACAGCTTCTAAAATATTCTTTGGCTTTACACCTTTTAAAAGCACTGCCTTTCCTCCCGAAACAAGCGAACCAAACCAATGCATTTTGGCTCCGGTATGGTACAGTGGAGGGATACATAAAAATACATCATCCAGAGTTTGACCATGGTGCTTTTGTTCAACTATGCAAGAGTGCATCAGACTTTCGTGATTGTGCAAAATAGCTTTTGGGAAACCGGTGGTGCCTGATGAAAAATAGATTGCTGCATCGTCTGCATCGCCAAGCTCAATATCAGGTGCAACAGAAGAAAAATTTGCAGCAAGATGGAGGTAGTTCTCAGCAAAAGACGGACAAGCATCACCTACATAAAATAAAAGCTTAACATCAGGTATCTTATCACAAATTTCTTCAATTCTGCCGATAAATTCAGGGCCAAAAACCAATGCATCAACATCTGCAAGGTCAAGGCAGTATTTAATTTCATCGGAAGTAAATCTAAAATTGATTGGAACAGCAATAGCTCCCGATTTTAAAATACCAAAGTATATGGGCAGCCATTCAAGACAATTCATGAGAAGTATTGCAACTTTATCGCCTTTTTTTATGCCACGACTAATAAGAAGATTTGCACATCTGTTGGCTTTCTCTTCAAACACACTCCACGTAATTTCGCGTCGGTATTCACAGGAGGATGAAGACTCAATAAGCTCGTATTCTTTCCATGTAACCCTACGGATTTCTTTAACATCGGGGTTAATTTCAACAAGTGCAGTTCTGTTGGGGTATTTATCGGCATTATTTTTCAGATAATTTGTAATAGGCATAATGTTTTCTTCTTTCTTTTGTGTATTTATAGTGAAATTATAGCATTTGAGACCTATGTTGTCAAGGAAAGCAAGACCTTTCGCTATATGATTTCAGGATTTATTTTCATTAAAATACGAATATATATTTTGAGCAGAGGGTTTATCAATGCCGGAAACAGAAGCGATTTCCTCAAGACTCGCATCTTTTATTCGTCTGACACTTTTAAATGTCTTGAGAAGTAGTTTTGATTTTTTCTCCCCGACTCCTTTTATATTTAAAAGTTCAGTTCTCAATAAAGATTTTTCGTGAAGATTCTTTTGATGGGTAATTGCTCTTCTGTGCATTTCATCCTGAATTTGCGTGAGAAGCATAAACGCCTCACCTGCTCTGTCAACAGGCAAAACTTTTTCTGATGTAACGAGAGAATTTGTTTTATGCTTGTCATCTTTTGCTATGCCAAACACAGGAATATCTATATTATGGTCTGAAAGTGCTTTTTTCGCAATTTGTACATGAGCGCTTCCACCATCAACAAAAATTATATCTGGGAAAGGATAAAAGCGTTTATCGGAATTTTCATCATCTTTTTCATTCAAACCGTGTTCAATGCGCCTTGATATCACTTCATACATACATGCATAGTCATCCTGCCCGGACACATATTTGATTTTAAAGCTTCGATATTTCTCCCTACAAGGCTTTCCGTTTATAAAAGTAACCATTGAACCGACCATATATTTCCCTGATAAATTTGATATATCATATGCTTCAATATGCATGGGAGCTGACGCTGTACCGGTTATTTTCATCAGAGAAGAAAGAGCGTTATTTTTAAAAGATATATCTCTCATAATTTTAAGTTCGCGTTCCTGATGTTCTTTTTTTGCGTTGGCTGCTATCATAGTGATAAGCTTATATTTATCGCCAATTTTAGGAACAACAGCCTTCACAACGTGACCTGCAAGTTCGCTGAGAGTCTGTTCTATAATTTCTTTATCAAACAATTCAAATTGAGTCAGAATTTGATGTGGTAAAAAAGATGAGGTTTCATAATATTTTTTAATGAATTCGGACAATACAAACTGATCTGAAATATCTTCGTTGCAAGAAACAAAATAATGTTCTTTTCCGACAATTTTTCCGGAACGAATAAAAAATATTTCAATGCAGGCAGTGTTGTTACTGTTGTACATTGCTATGGCGTCACAATCTGAAGCCTCATGAGAGACAATTTTTTGCTTTTCACTGATAACAGAAATGGCTTCAATGGCATCTCTCCACTTGGCTGCTGTTTCAAAATCAAGCTCGTCTGCCGCTTTTTTCATTTTTTCGCGCACAGTATTTATAGCATAGTCATAATTACCATTCAGAAAAGCTATAACTTTTGATATTTTGTTTCTATAATCTGTCTTTGAAATTTTCCCGCCACAAGGTGCGTCGCATTTGCCAAGTTGGTAATACAGGCACGGTTTATATCCATTTGAGTTTTCGTGAATTTGTGACTTGCATTGTCTCAATGAAAAAACCTCATTCATTAAATCAATTAATTCTTTTAAGCTCAGACTGCTGCAGTAAGGGCCGAAATATTTTGCACCATCACGAATAACGCGCCTTGTTGTAAAAACTCTCGGGAAGTCTTCATTGACAGTTATTTTAATGAACGGATATGTTTTATCATCTTTGAGTAATATGTTATATTTAGGTTTATACTCTTTGATAAGATTATTTTCCAGAATCAGAGCTTCATTTTCATTGTCGGTTATAATATATTCAAAATCTGATATATTTTCAATCATTTTCTTAACTTTCAAAGAATGATTGTAGCTTTTAAAATACTGTCTGACTCTGTTTTTTAAAACTTTTGCTTTGCCGACATATATCACTTCATCATTTGTGTTTTTCATGATATACACGCCGCTGCTTTCGGGCAGAGTTTTTAACTTTTCTTCAATATTGTTCAATTTCATCACCACCCATCTGACAAAAAACCCTGCACAAATTTATGCAGGGTAATTAGATGTATTATACAATTTCAACGAAATTTGAATTGATAAGATCAACCAAAGAATTGATTGCTTCGTTTTCATCCTCACCATCAGCAGCGATGGTAACGACAGTATCTTTTATTATGCCCAGGGAAAGAACACCAAGCAGACTCTTGGCATTGACTTTTCTTTCGTCACGGGAAATCCATATGCTTGATTTGAATTCATTTGCTTTTTGAATGAAAAAAGTAGCAGGTCGTGCGTGAAGACCGATTTGATTATGGACAGTAATTTCTTTAACTACCATTTGGCAACGCTCCTTTATGTTAAGAATAGAATTTTGCTCAAATTTATCTATTATATGTTTTAGTTTACAAAAATTATTTATCAAAGTCAACACAAATTTAATTATTTTGGTAAACTTGTTCAAATATACCCCTCAAATAAACAAATTTTGCAATTATTTTCCCATTATATCATTTAATAAGATAAAAACGATTTAAAATACAGTTATATTTTGTTTTTTTCTTGCACAAATCGATAAAAAATGTTATAATATTTTGTTGTATACACAGTATTTAATAAAAGTTGGTGTGATATTGTTTTTAAATAAAAAATGGGTTATGCCCGATTGTAATACTGAGCTTGAAAAAGACATTTCATCCAAATTTAATATATCACCTATTCTGTCAAAAGTGTTGGTCAGCCGAGGCATAACTGAGGATTCACAAATTAAAGCTTTCCTATATCCTGAAGTTTCACAGTTTGCCGATCCGTTTTTGCTTTCCGGCATGGAAAATGCCGTAAGTTGTATTAAAACTTCCATTGAAAAAAACGAGAAAATTGTTGTTTTTGGAGACTATGATGTCGACGGTATAACTGCCACATACATCTTATATGATTATCTGACCTCTCTCGGAGCAGATGTTTCATATTACATTCCAAGCCGCGGAGACGAAGGATATGGACTTAACAAAAATGCCATAGAGTCGTTGTCTGAAAAAGGCACAGACCTTATTATCACAGTTGATGTTGGAATAACTGCTGTTTGTGAAACTGCATTTGCCAAAGATAAATGTATCGACGTTGTTATAACGGATCATCATACCCCAACTGATATATTACCTGACGCAAAGGCTATAATCAATCCCAAGCTCAGCGATCACACCTATCCTAACAAAGACCTTGCTGGCGTAGGTGTTGCATTTAAACTGATATATGCATTGTCGGGATGTGATAGCAGTGTAATCGAAAAGTATTGCGAATTTGTCTGTATAGGCACTATCTCCGACATGGTGCCCCTCACCGGCGAAAATCGTTTTATAGCTTCTTACGGACTCGAAAAGCTCTCCGCTACTGAAAACCCCGGTCTGTGTGCACTTATGGAAGTTTCGGGCATAGAAAAAAATTGTGTTTCTTCGTCTGGCATCAGCTTTGCTCTTGCGCCCAGACTCAATGCCGCGGGAAGAATTGGCAGTGCAGATCTTTCGGTGGAATTGTTTTTGTGCAAAGACTACGAGAGGGCAAAAGAAATTGCTGCAAAGCTCGATGAAGGCAATAAAATGCGTCAGACGACCGAACAGCAAATACTCATAAATGCTTTGGAAATAATAGAAAATGATAAACTCTATAATGATAATGTTATTGTTGTTTCCGGATTGGGTTGGCACCACGGTGTTATTGGCATTGTGGCATCAAAAATAACAGAAAAATATTATAAACCAACAATGGTTATATCAACCGATAATGATGGCACCGCCAAAGCATCGGGAAGAAGCATACCGGGATTCAATCTGTTTGATGCACTGACAAATGCTTCACATTGCCTCGACAAATACGGTGGTCACGAGCTCGCTGCAGGCTTTTCTTTAAAAGAAAGCAATATAGAAATTTTCCGCAAATCAATCAATGAATATGCCCAAACCATTATAACAGAAGATATGATGGTGCCAAAAATTAAAATTGATGCAGAAATTTCCCCACATGACATTACGCTCAAAAACGCTCATGAGCTCACCATTCTTGAGCCTTACGGTATCGGCAACCGTATGCCTGTTTTTTCTTTGAAAAACTTAGCTGTGCAAAATGTTAAAATACACAAAGACGGTAAACATGCCTTTTTATCTTTTAAAAGACCCGGTGGCACTATTACATCACCTGCATTTAATATGGCAGAAAAAATGTCTGACATTTCATATGGTGACTATCTGGACTTGGCAGGTACTATCGGTCTGAACAATTTCCGAGGAATTGATAACGTACAATATATTACCAAAGACACAAAATTTTCTTCATCAGCTTTATTCAGCATAGATAATCTGCGATGTATTTTTGTTGTTATAAAAGAATACATTTCAAAATCAAAAAATAAAATCTCGCTCTCTGAGCTTTCGAAGAATATAAGTGAAAGATTCAATTGTCATCTCAGCAATACCAGACTAAAAAAGGCTATCGAGGTTTTTGCTGATGTGTCTATTTTGGAAGTCTCTTTTTCCGAAGATTACGTATTTGTATGGCAGGGAGAAAGATTCAATCTGAAGACCGACATTACACAGTCAAAGACATATAAAGAACAGAATCTGATTATTTGATTTAACATCACTAGGAGTGAATTATATGGATTATGATATTTCGTTCGAAAATTTAATAAACAAAGTCAGCGAATACATCCCAAAATTTAATCCCGAAAAATTAAAACGAGCATACGAACTTGCCAGCACTGCACACGGAGATCAGAAAAGGAAATCAGGCACTCCTTATATAACTCATCCTCTTGCTGTTGCAGATATTGTAGCCGACATGAAACTTGATGTCGACTCTGTTTGTGCTGCACTTTTACATGATGTTGTTGAAGACACAGACTACACTATTGATGACATTAAAGATATGTTTGGTGCTCAGGTAGCTCTTCTGGTGGATGGTGTAACAAAACTTGACAAAATCCAATTTCTCACCAAAGAAGAACGCGAAATGGAAAATCTCAGAAAAATGTTTTTGGCAATGGCAACAGATATCAGGGTTATTATTATTAAGTTTGCTGACCGTGTTCACAACATGACCACACTCATAAGTATGAGCGAAGAAAAGCAACGAGAAAAAGCGCGTGAAACTCTCAGTGTGTATGCCCCACTTGCTCACAGGCTTGGTATGTATAAGATAAAATGGGAACTCGAAGATATGTCGCTTAAATATATCGATCCTGTCGCATACCATGAGATTGTCGAAGGCATCAGCCAAAAAAGACAGGAACGCGAAGAATATATTAACACAATTAAGCGTGACATAAAAGACAGACTCACCGAGCTTGGTATCAAATGTACAATCGATGGCAGACCAAAGCATTTTTACAGCATTTATAGAAAAATGTTTACTCAAAATAAGACTCTCGACCAGATTTACGATTTGTTTGCAGTGAGAATAATCACTGAAAATGTAAGCGATTGCTATGCTGCTCTTGGTGCAACACATGAGCTTTACAAACCAATGCCGGGCAGATTCAAAGACTATATAGCTATGCCTAAGCCTAACATGTATCAATCGCTCCACACTACCGTTATAGGTAATGAAGGTGTACCTTTTGAAATACAGATAAGAACACGGGAAATGCACGAAATTGCCGAAAACGGTGTGTGTGCACACTGGAAATATAAAGAAGGAAAATCAAGTGCAATTGACAATGAACTTGATCAGAAATTCCAGTGGATAAAACAACTACTTGAAATACAACAGGATTCGAAAGATGAAGAAGAGTTTTTGCAGGCTTTGCGCATCGACATGTTTACAGACCAGGTTTTTGTTTTTTCACCTAAGGGAGATGTCTTTAGTTTTCCTACCGGAGCCACCCCCATCGATTTTGCATTTGCTATACACAGTGCGATAGGCTGTAAAATGCAGGGCGCAAAAGTAAACGGAAAAATTGTCAACCTCGACTATCAGCTCCAAAACGGTGATATTGTTGACATTGTTACTTCATCTGCTATTCATGGTCCAAGCCGCGACTGGCTCCAGATAGTTAAAACAAGTCAGGCAAGAAATAAAATTCACCAGTGGTTCAAAAAAGAAAGCAGAGAAGAAAATATTGTCAAGGGCAAAGACATGCTCGAAAAAGAAGTAAAGCGACAAGGATATGGTGCGCTCGGTCTGACATCACCCGAATATATTGAAATACTTGTAAAACGCTATGGCTTTGCCTGTACAGATGATTTGTATTCAAACATCGGTTATGGTGGCGTGCAACTGAATAATGTTATCAGCAAGTTAAAAGATGAATACAAAAAAAGAAATACCGATCCCGAGAAAAAGCTTCTCGAAATCAACAACACACCAAAGAAGACAGGCAAATCATCTTCTTCAAGCGGTGTTGTAGTCAACGGTGCTGACAACTGTCTGATAAGGTTTTCGGGTTGTTGTAATCCTGTGCCCGGTGACAAGATTGTGGGCTATATAACCCGTGGACGAGGTGTTTCTGTTCACAGACAGGACTGCGTAAATATTGCAGCGGCTTATACTGACGACGAAGAGAAAAAACGTCTGATTGATGTATTTTGGGAAGATTGCAAAGAAGATTTTTATCTTGCACATCTTAAAATTTCTGCCAACAACAGAAACGGTCTCCTTATCGATATTGCAAATGCTATGAGTGATGTTAAAGTCAATATGAAATCACTTAATGCAAGAACCACAAAAGATGAGCTTGCCATTATTGAAGCAAGTATTGAAATCAAGAATACCACACAACTTGACAACCTTATGACAAAGCTGAATAACATAAAAGATATCATTGAGGTTACAAGAAATCACTGATTATGAGAGAAGGTATATGTTATGAAAATTGAATGTCTGACACTTGGACCTTTGAACACAAACTGCTATATCATCTATGACGACAACAGTAAAGAAGCTATTGTTGTTGATCCTGCTTCAGACATCAATACGATTTTGTCAAAGCTAAATGAACTTTCACTTAAGGTAAAATATATAGTTCTCACCCATGCCCACAGTGACCATATTTGTGCTCTTGATGCACTTTGTGATGCAACAGATGCAAAGGTGTGCATCGGCAGAGGAGACGATTTGGCGCTTAGTGATGGCATGCTTAATCTGTGTATGTATTTCGGAGTAGAATCACCCATGCATAAGGCCAACATTCTATTAGATGACAACGATACCATCGGCGTTGACGGTTTTAACATGACAGTAATTTCCACACCTGGACACACTCCCGGAAGCATAGCCCTATATTCCGGCAATGTATTGATATCGGGCGACACCCTTTTCTACGAATCGGTGGGAAGAACAGATTTTCCGAAAGGGAGCACCAATGACCTTATGAATTCAATAAAAAACAAGTTGTATATTCTTGACCCGTCAACAGTTGTATATCCCGGTCATGGCAATGAAACAACTATTGAACACGAAATAGACAACAACCCTTTTGTATGGTGATGTAATGAAAGTAATACTTATTGATCACAAAGAAGAATATGCAATCAGAGAAATAATCAATGCGTTTTTCCCTAAGATGAGCATTGAATTCGTATTGGATATACCAGGTGACGAAGATTATGTTTTGTCCCAGCACATTCAAAATAGCGAAACTCACACATATTATGCAAAAGTCAGTATAGATAATAAGACACATGAATGCCTGATGAATTCATCTATGTATAGCAAAAACAGATTGAAAGAGACAGTGTTTGAAGCATTAAAGAATGTGACAGGCATAAATCTCCCTTGGGGAATACTGACCGGAATTAGACCGTCAAAAATGGTGCGTGAGCACAGGCAAAACTACGGTGAAAAACCTGAAGATTATCTGATTTCGGAGTATAAATGTTCTGAAGAAAAAGCATTGTTGGCCACAGAGGTAGAAAGCAATGAAACCAAACACATTGATGCCCTACTGACAAACGGTATCAGCCTTTACATCGGCATCCCGTTTTGCCCGACAAGATGCTTATATTGCTCTTTCACTTCACAGTCTGTCGCTTTTTCAAACAAACTAACTCTACCTTACGTGGAAGCTCTGAAAAAAGAGATAGTCTCAATTGCAAATACAAGTTATGTCAAATCCAGAGTTATAGAAACCATATATTTTGGTGGAGGTACTCCAACAGCACTAACTGCAGAACAGATAGATGATATACTGACTACACTCAAAGAAAACTTTGACCTGAGTCTGGTAAGAGAGATTACTTTTGAGGCAGGAAGACCGGATACAATAGACAGAAAAAAACTTGAAATACTGCTAAAACACAATATAAAGAGAATTTGTATCAATCCTCAGACCTTAAACAATAAAACACTAAGAATTATAGGAAGAAATCACACCAGCGAAGATTTTTTTGATAAGTTTGAGCTTGCAAGAAAAATGGGGTTTAAACACATTAACTGTGATATAATAGCAGGACTGCCGGATGAGACTGTTGAAGATTTTTCAGCGACACTGTCTGCACTGACAAATCTGAATCCGGAAAGCATTACCGTACATACGATGAGTATAAAACACGGTTCTTATCTTGATATGAGCTATAATATGTACACTCTCAGTGCATCAAACACAGTAAACAGGATGCTTGATATGGCTCATTCTTCTCTCATTGAAGCAGGAAAAATCCCCTACTATATGTACAGACAAAAAAACATGCTCGGCAATCTCGAAAATGTCGGGTATTGCATGCCAGGGCATGAATGTTTGTATAATATATATATTATGGAAGAAGTACAGCCTATTATTGCACTTGGTGCGGGAGGTTCAACAAAACTTGTTGCAGACGACAGAATAGAACGGGTTTTTAATGTTAAAGAAGTATCGGAATATATAAATAGAATTGATGAAATGATAGAAAGAAAACGGACATTGTTTGCCTCATTTCAGTAAAATATATGAAATTCGATTCCACAAAAAAAGCTTTGTGCATGTGCACAAAGCTTTTTTCATTATTCTTCGTCAAATCCTCTTCCGCATTCAGGACAAAAAGAATGTTTTTTGTCAACAGAAGCAGAACAATAAGGACAAGTTTTTTTGTTCATCAAATCGTCGATGGAATCCTGCATGTCATCAGCACTTGCCTTAAGTTCTGTAATTTCATCGCAGATCATCTGAAGTTTTGATGTAATGTCGGTGCTGTCGTCACTTTCATAAACAAGCTTTCCGATTTCCATATATTTTTCGTTGATGTTGGATTTAACTTCGGAAAGTTTTACTTTGTACTTTGCAGTTTCAAGTGCGTTTTCCGAAACCTCTTTTACTTTTTTTGCAGTTGCAGTGATACTTTTTTTAATCTTGTCAAAATCAAAATTGAAATTCATAAAATAACCTCCTAAAAATTTGTTTATTTAAGCTTTTCAAGATATGATCTGAATTTATCTTCAGTAGCATTTAAACCAGGTTTATAATATTTTTTATCAACCAGATTGTCGGGTAAATACTGTTGTTTCACATATGAATTAGGATAGTTGTGCGGATAAAGGTATCCAATAGCTCTGCCAAGATCCTGAGCTCCTCCATAGTGACCATCCCTCAGATGAGATGGTACGGATCCTGCATTGCCGTTTCTTATGTCGGAAAGTGCTTCATCTATGGCGCATATTGCAGAATTGGATTTAGGCAAGCACGAAAGAAACAACACTGCTTCACTTAATGGAATGCGGGCTTCGGGGAATCCAAGCTGCAGAGCCGAATCAACACAAGCCTTTGTAATGGCAATAGCATTTGGATATGCAAGTCCCACATCTTCTGCAGCTATAACCAACAGTCTTCTGCAGATTGAAATTAGGTCACCGCCTTCAATCAGACGGGCAAGATAGTGAACTGCTGCATCGGGATCACTACCTCTGATTGATTTTTGGAAAGCACTCAGTGCATCGTAATGATTGTCGGAATCTTTGTCAAAATAGAAAGCAGACTTTTGCGTGACCTCCAAAGCATCACTTTGGTTTATAACGATGGTTTCATCAAGAATTGCAAGCTTGCTTTTAATTGACATTTCCAGAGCAGTTATTGCCTTTCTGACATCACCATAGGATGCACGGGCAATATGCAGGATGGCATCATCGGTGACAGAAATGTTTTTTGAAGGATAAACCTCTCCTATTTTCAAGCATGCTCTGTTGAGTGCTTTTACTATATCTTCTTCCTCTATGGGTTTGAACTCGACAACTGTGCATCGCGACAATATTGCATTGTATACGTAAAAATATGGATTTTCGGTTGTGCTTGCAATAAGCGTGATGCTTCCGTTTTCAATATACTCAAGCAGGGATTGTTGCTGCTTTTTATTGAAATTTTGTATTTCATCAAGATATAAAAGTATCCCGTTTGATGCTTCAAGAGAATTGATTTCTGATGCAATCTCTTTGATATCTTTAGTGGAAGCGTTGGTGGCATTGAGCTTATAGAGCTTCTTGTTGCTCACCGATGCGCAAATGTTGGCAAGTGTTGTTTTTCCTGTACCCGATGGGCCAAAAAATATCATGTTTGCGATATCGCCGCTTGCAATTATGTTTGTGAGAAGCTTATTCTCTCCTATTATATGCCTCTGACCGACAAAATCTTCAATTTTTGTTGGACGCATTATATCGGCAAGGGGTTTAATCATATAAAATCACTCCATAGCGAGCAAAAGAAAATTATCTGTATAAAGGATACTTTTCGGTGAGAGCTTTAACTCCGGCTCTGATTTCATCTTGTTTTTCTTCGAAAGAATTGAGTGTGAGAGCAATAAGATGAGCAATAACCTTCATATCTTCTTCCTTCATTCCTCTGCTTGTTACTGCAGGTGTACCAATTCTGATGCCACTTGTTATAAACGGACTTGTTGTTTCAAAAGGAATGGTATTTTTATTAACAGTGATGCCAACTTCATCTAAAAGATGCTCTGCTTCTTTACCTGTAACAGATTTATTGCGAAGATCTAAGAGCATGAGATGATTGTCGGTGCCGCCTGATACGAGGTCAAAGCCTTCAGCGATGAGAGCCTCAGACAATGCTTTTGCATTAGCAACAACCTGAGTCTGATACTGCTTAAATTCGGGAGAAAGAGCTTCTTTGAGGCAAACTGCTTTTGCTGCGATGATGTGCATAAGAGGGCCACCCTGGATGCCGGGGAACACAGCTTTGTTTATGAGCTTAGCATGTTCTTCTTTGCACATAATCATGCCACCACGGGGACCTCTGAGTGTCTTGTGAGTTGTTGTGGTAACAAAATCGGCATATGGTACAGGGCTTGGATGAAGACCTGCCGCAACAAGACCTGCTATGTGGGCAATGTCAACCATGAGATATGCGCCAACTTTTTTGGCAATTTGTGACATTCTTTCAAAGTCAATCACACGGGGATAGGCACTAGCGCCTGCTACGATCAGCTTGGGTTTGTTTTCAACTGCAATTGCTTCGAGCGCATCATAGTCGATGGTTGAATCTTTTTCACTTACACCATAAGGAACAATGTTGAAATATTTACCGGAAATATTAACCGGACTACCATGAGAAAGGTGTCCACCATGAGAAAGGTTCATGCCAAGTACAGTGTCACCGGGCTGAAGAACAGCAAAAAACACTGCAAGATTTGCCTGTGCTCCGGAATGAGGCTGAAGGTTTGCATGATCACATCCAAACACTTCTTTTGCTCTCTCGATGGCAAGGTTTTCTACAATATCTACACACTCGCAACCACCATAATATCTTTTGCCGGGATAGCCTTCGGCATATTTGTTGGTAAGTGGAGTACCCATTGCTTCTATAACAGCATTGCTGACAAAATTTTCGCTTGCAATAAGCTCGATTTTATTTCTTTGTCTGTCTACTTCCATTTCGATTGCATCAGCAACCTGGGGGTCTATTTTTCTGATTTCTTCTGTGCTATACATTTGAGCAGTACCTCCTGATTATATATTAAGTATATTATATAATTATTTTGATTTTTTTTCAATAGTAAAACGTAAAATAATTGTAAAATTTTATTGAAAAAACCACATATTTTATGTTATAATAAGTAAAAGCAAATACAGGAGAAAAACACATGAAAACCACACCTGCCTACACATGCATATGTCAGGACTGCGGCATAGTTTTCGACATCGACAAAGTTATGGTGAATGTTATTGATATTGACAAAGACGAAGAAGCTTTCATCAGCTTTCTCTCTTCTTCTCTTAACAGAGTTACTTGTCCGCACTGCTTTGCCAATTTCACCTACGAAATTCCAATGCTTATTTATTCGCAAAGGAGCGGATTTGCTGTTAAAGTTGATCCATATACACCATCTTCAGATGTCAGCCTGCCCACATTACTCCCCTATTTTTTCAGCATGTTCAATTTTAAATATCGGCAGGTTACCTATCACATTGAAGCACTTGAAAAGGTGAGAATTTTTAAAGATGGTCTCGACGACAGATATATTGAATACATAAAGCTCAACTTCTTTTCAGATGACGATGCTACTCCCATGGAAGATGTAAACCTTTGTTACAAATCATCTGATAATGAAAAGCTATATTTTGAAAAGCTTGATTACAACGGAAAGTTGATTAAAGAATTTGATGTTTTAAAAGCAAAAGTTAAAACATGTGGTTTCATAGATGAGCCATCTGTTCCAAGTTGGCAAAAGATTAACCGATATACAGTTGAAGATTATATATACAAGGAGGAAACAACATGACAAGTTTAAAAAACGCTTTAGTAGGTCAGTCGGGCGGCCCGACAACAGTAATCAATTCTTCGCTTGCCGGTGTTATTTCGGAGTATTTATCGAAAGAAAACTGCGGGACAATCTATGGCGCAGTTAACGGAATCAAAGGTATTCTAAGAGGAGATATTATGGAGCTTAATTCCATATTCTCCAAAGAAAATAATATAGAGCTTTTAAAACAAACACCGTCGTCTTATCTCGGTTCATGCAGATACCGTCTCAAAAAAGACAATGATGACGAAATAAAGCAGATTGTTAATTTTTTTAACGAAAAGAATATTGGTTATTTCTTCTACATTGGCGGCAACGACTCGATGGACACAGTCATGCGAATGGCGCCGATTTGTGCTGAGCATGAAATTAAGGTTATAGGCGTACCGAAAACAATAGATAACGATCTTATGGGAACAGATCATTCCCCCGGATTCGGAAGCTGCGCAAAGTACATATCGACAGTTGTTTCTCAGATGGCTCAGGATGCAGGATGTTATGACATTAAAAATGTTTTGATAGTTGAAATTATGGGAAGAAACGCAGGTTGGCTCACTGCAGCATCAGCTCTTGCAAGAGGCGAAAAGCTGTCGGCTCCTGATTTGATTTATCTCCCTGAAAGAGCTTTTGACGAAGAACGCTTCCTGTTTGATATCAGACAAAAATTATTGAATCAGGATACCGTAATTGTAGCTGTGTCGGAAGGTATACGATTTGCTGACGGTTCATATGTGGCAGAGGATAGTTCATCTTCAAAAACAGACATGTTTGGCCACGGTCAGCTTGGTGGCACAGGTAAAAAGCTTGAATATCTTGTCAAAAACCGATTGGGCATCAAGGTGAGAAGCGTCGAACTTAACATTCAGCAAAGATGTGCAACACATATTGCGTCGCTCACCGATGTGAATGAAGCATTTGAATGTGGCGCATATGCTGTTGAGGCAGCACTTAAAGGCGAATCGGGCAAAATGATTGCTATGACAAGAAAAGATGCCGACACATATGGAATTTCATTTGATGCTCTCGACATTAATAACATCGCCAATGGTGAAAAAACCGTTCCTGACGAATTTATTAACGAAGCAGGTAATGATGTTACAGATGCATTTATCAAATATGCATTGCCACTGATTTCCGGTGAGCGTAATATTACATATAAAAACGGAATACCTGAATATATTGTAAGATAAAAGTTTTTCAAATAAAAAATCACCGATATGAAATATGAAGTGAACCCCAAAGTTTAGACAAAATTAAATATTAACTTGCTTGTGAATGAGTTCGGTATTGCACTGGACTCATTCCTTTTAGTTTCATAGAAATTCTTTCGTTGTTGTAGTAATCAATATATCTTTTTAACTCGTCAATGAATGCGTTAACACTTTCAAATTTTTCACCATAAAACATTTCAACCTTTAATCTGCCAAAGAAGTTTTCCATAGCTCCGTTATCCATGCAATTTCCTTTGCGGGACATACTCTGCGTAATATTATGTTCTTGCAATAATCGTTGATACTCTGCATGTTGGTATTGCCATCCTTGATCAGAATGGAATAGTGGTGTTGCATCATCGGGAAGCTTTTTAAATAAACCGTTAAGCATTTCTCTGATTTGGGACAGGTTTGGACTTAAGGATATAGAATATGATACGATTTCCCGATTGTATAAATCCATCACAGGAGATAAATATACTTTATCATCACACACCTTAAATTCAGTTACGTCGGTTGTAAGTTTTTCAAAGGGTTTTGATGCCAAGAAATCTCTTTTGAGCAGATTGTCAGCAACTTTACCAATTTCACCTTTGTAAGAATGATATTTTCCATTCTTTCGTTGTTTTCCCTTAATATTAAGCTCATTCATCAGCTTTAATACAGTTTTATGGTTAATTGTATACCCCTTTTGTTTAAGTATAGTCAAGATTCTACGATAACCGTATCTACCTTTGTTTTTGTTGAATATATCAAGTATTTCGTCTTTAACTTCCTTGTATTTATCTGTACCTTTTGCTTTCAGATAATAGTAAAAGCTACTTCTTGCAAGACCTGATAATTTTAACAAATCTTTTAGCGGATACATCTGCCTTAATTCAGCGATAATTAACGCTTTCTGCCGCTCTTTCGCTCTTCCGCAAGAACTAAGGCACTCAGTTTTTTTAGGTAGTCTATCTCCATTCTGAGACGCTGATTTTCTGCAATTAAATCTTCTTCAACTTGTTTATCAAGTTTATGTGGGCGACCTTTTTGTATTCCACTTTCTTTGCAAGCTCTGCCTCGTCTTTCTTTCATTAGACCTTCGGCTCCTTCTTCTAAGAATATGCGCTCCCACTTAAGTATAACTGAATGGTCAACATGATATTTTCGTCCAGTTTCTCTTATACCCAAATGGTTATTTTGCATATCCATTATAACAGATATTTTGAATTCTGGCGAGTGAGTTTTAAAAAGTTGTCCTTTTTTTTCCATAAAAATATGCACCTCCAAAAGTGTCTAACTTTTGGGGTGCATATCAATATCATATCGGTGATTTTTTATTATACGTATTTTGCTGTCAGAGTGGTATATTTTTCATACACCATAACCTGTGATACAAAACTGAGATTGATTTTCATTTCGTCTTCAAACATAACGCCACTGCCATCATAGCATTTCATGCTAGCGATTGAACCATTAAGCGATGTCACCCATCCAACATAATAGTCAATGGCATCATCAAATGCACACTCAACTGTGACGGGCAATTGTGACTTTTGCAAAAACTCAAAGACGCTTGACCATGATTTTATGTCGATGTGGGGTTTTTCTGATGAAAAAACGTTTTCTTTTCTGCAGATTGAGTTCATAAAACAAAGTGCATCGTTTGTATCACAACCTGAAACTTCTGTGATGTCTTTAATTCTTAATATTCTATATCCGTTTGAAGTGAAATCATTTATGCTCTCCAAACGCAAAAGCTCTGGTGAAATATCCAGTACATTTCCAAGAATGGAAACCTCATCAATTTCACCACGAAAAATCTCATTTAGCTCATCTTTTTTTAGAGCATCCGGCAAAGCTTTTGTAATCTCTTTGTAGGTCATTTTATTCACCTCTGATTATTTTCTCACTTTGGGAAGTGACTCGCAATACATGCATCGATATATGCCTTTTTCTTTGTCGGTCAGTTTAAACACATGATGTATAGAGTGCTCAGATGATGTGATGCATCGGGGATTGGAGCACTTAATGATATCGGTGAGAGTTTCGGGCAAATCGGGATGGATTTTGGCAACTTTGACACCATCTTTGATAACATTGACAGTTATTCCGGAATCAATATATCCAAGTGCGTCATAGTCTATGGAAAGCTCGGCATCAATCTTGATTATGTCTTTTTTGCCCATTCGTCTGCTCTGTGCATTTTTGATTATTGCAACCTGACAGTCGAGATGCTCAAGATTTAAATAATTATATATTTCCATCGCTTTGCCGGCTTTGATGTGGTCTATAACCAAACCGTTTTTAATAGAATCAATATTCATTTATTCCACCTCCAACAGTTTCATTATGAGAGCCATTCTGATATATTTGCCATATTTTGCCTGCTTGAAATAGCAAGCACGAGAGTCTTCGTCAACATCGGTTGTAATTTCGTTAACTCTCGGCAATGGATGAAGAACTATCATATCGTCTTTTGCGCTCTTCAGCTTGTCCAGTGTCAGAATGCAACTATCTTTCAAGCGTTCATAGTCAGCTTCGTTGAAAAATCTTTCTTTCTGAACTCTTGTCATATAGAGAACATCAAGCTCATCTATTGCTTCGTCAACATTTGTACATTCCTTGTAGGGTATGCCGCGTTTATCGAGGACATCTTCTTTAATATAGTCGGGAAGCTTAAGTTCGGGTGGAGATATGAGCACAAAACTGATGTTTTCATAACGTACCATAGCGCTGATGAGCGAATGAACAGTTCTGCCAAACTTAAGATCACCACAGAGGCCTATTGTGAGACTATCAAGTCTGCCCTTTTCTTTTTTGATTGTCAAAAGGTCGGTGAGAGTCTGAGTTGGGTGGTTGTGACCACCGTCGCCGGCATTGATGATGGGCACATCAGATTTGAGAGTTGCAGCCATGGGAGCACCCTCTTTAAAGTGTCGCATCGCAATGATGTCGGCATAGAAGCTCACAACCTTCACTGTGTCGGATATGCTTTCACCCTTTGCAGCAGAGCTTGATGCAGCCTCTGAAAATCCGAGCACACTGCCTCCAAGCTCGAGCATTGCAGCTTCAAAGCTGAGTCTTGTACGTGTTGAAGGCTCAAAAAAGAGAGTTGCAATCTTTTTGTTTTTGCATTTTTCGCTATATTTACCGGGGTTTTCAATAATATCATTTGCTATTTCGATGAGCTTGTCTATTTCCAAAATAGAAAGCTCAGAAATGTCTATCAGATGTTTCATAATATATCATCCTTATTTTAATTATTTATCCAGCTTTCATCGCTCGGATTATTTCTGAAACGAATAAGTCTTTCCACATCTGTATCTTTAATATATCCAGTGGATGCCGCAACTTCAGCAATTGTATCGAAATCACAAAGGCTATGATTTATAACATCAGCCTCGGCAAGTCTTTCAAGACCTTTTTTCATGCCATAAGTGAAAATACTTACAATACCAAGCACATCGGCTCCGTTTTCTCTAAGAACATTTACAACCTCTATAACACTGCCGCCTGTGGATATAAGGTCTTCAACAACAACAACTTTCTGACCTTTCTCAAGCTTACCTTCGATCTGATTTTGTCTGCCATGGTCTTTGGATCCACTTCTTACATAACCCATGGGAAGATCGAGAAGGTGGGCAGTGATTGCAGCATGAGCAATACCGGCAGTGGAGGTACCCATAAGGACTTCTGCTTGGGGATAGTGTTCTTTAATGAGATCGGCAAGACCTGTTTCCACATCACATCTCACCTTAACATCGGAAAGAGTGAGACGGTTGTCACAGTATATGGGACTTTTTATGCCACTTGCCCAAGTAAAAGGCTTATCGGGGCTGAAAAATACAGCCTTAATTGCAAGTAAATCTTTTGCTATTGTAATTTTATCCATTGTTATCTCCTTTTTAAAAATTGAATTTTAACCAACAAATTCTGCAACGCATCTTCTGTAAGCAGCAACAGGATCTTCTGCAGCAGTAATTGGTCTGCCAACTACAATATAGTCGGAACCGATTTCTTTTGCTTTGGCAGGTGTTGTTATTCTCACCTGATCACCAACATCACCGTCGGCAAATCTGATGCCGGGAGTAACTGTTAAAAACGACTTGCCGCATTTGTCTTTGACAAGTGAAGCCTCGAGAGGTGAGCAAACAACACCATCAAGACCGCAATCGGCAGCATTTTTAGCATAGTGCATTACAACATCTTCGAGCTTGTGGTCAATCAGAAGATCGTTTTGCATGCGCTCTTCGCTTGTGGATGTGAGCTGAGTTACAGCGATGAGGAGAGGTCTTTCTTTGCCTTCTATGGTGAGGCCTTCGAGAGCTGCCTCCATCATTGCCTTCGTGCCAAAAGCATGAAGATTGCACATGTCAACATCTAAATTTGCAAGCACTGCCATAGATTTTTTAACAGTGTTTGGAATGTCACAGAGTTTAAGGTCGAGAAAAATTTTGTGTCCTCTGTCTTTGATCTGCTTTACAATTTCAGGACCTGCTGAATAGAACAGCTCCATGCCTATTTTTACAAAAGGTTTTTCGTCGGTAAAAAGGTCGAGAAAATCGAGCACTTTTTGCTGACTGTCAAAATCACATGCAATAATTACGTCTTTACCCATTAGTGAGCACCTCCAATAATATCTTTTAAGCTTTGTATGTTATACTTTTTCATAACCTTGGGAAGATCATTTATGATTGTCTGACAAATGTAGGGATCTACAAGATTTGCAGCGCCTATTTGTACACCGGTGGCACCTGCAAGCATCATTTCGATGACATCTTCTGCACTTGACACACCACCCATACCTATTATGGGAATAGATACTGCATCATAGACCTGATATACCATTCGAACTGCAACAGGGAAAATGGCTTTTCCGGAAAATCCACCCATTTTATTGGCAATGACACATTTTTGGGTTTTAAGGTCAATTCTCATGCCAAGGAGAGTGTTTATGAGCGAAATACCATCGGCTCCGCCTGCTTCGCAAGCTAT
Organism: Clostridia bacterium; assembly: GCA_045586905.1. Classification (GTDB taxonomy): domain Bacteria; phylum Bacillota; class Clostridia; order UMGS1810; family UMGS1810; genus RGIG1828. The sequence continues at coordinate 17,255 of JAZNBF010000044.1, read as the reverse complement.
GGCTATTTCGGTGATGTCGGTTACATTTGGACTGAGCTTAATATAGACAGGTTTTGTGGTAACTTTTTTGACAGCTTTTGTAACTGCTTCGGCATCGGCAGGATTGGTTCCAAAGCTCATGCCGCCACCGTGGACATTTGGGCAGCTGATGTTTACCTCAAGTATGCCAACCTGCTCTTCTTTATCGAGCTTTTCACAAGTATAGACATATTCATCAATAGAAAATCCACCAACATTGGCAATGACTTTTTTGTTGAAATATTTTTTCAGTTTAGGCAGTTCTTCATTTATAACTGCATCAACACCGGGATTCTGAAGACCGACAGAGTTAATCATGCCTGCTTCACACTCTGCTATTCGAGGTGTGGGGTTGCCAAATCTTTCATCTTTTGTGGTGCCTTTGAAAGAAAAGCTGCCTAAAATGTTGATATCATACAATTCGGCAAAGTCGTGACCATATCCAAATGTGCCCGATGCAGGGATAATGGGGTTATCGAGCTCAAGTCCGGACAAATTAACTGATAAATCTACCATATTATCTCCTCCTTACAAAGCACTGGTCCATCTTTGCAAATTCTCTTATTGCCATATTTTGTCTTACAGCTGCATCCCATGCAAGCACCAAAGCCACAACCCATGCGTTCTTCAAACGAGAACTGACCGCTTGTGGTTGTTGCATTGTACACTGCTTTGAGCATTGGTTCGGGACCACAGGTGTAGAATTCATCATATTCTATGCCTGAGAGGGCATCTGTTACAAAACCTTTTATGCCATATGAACCGTCGGCTGTGGTGACATAGGTTTTGACGCCAAGCGAAGAAAATTCACTTTCGCAAAAAACATCATCCTTGGAGTTGAAGCCAAGAATTGCAACAACTTCTTTACCTGATGCTATGAGTTTTTTGGTAAGATTATAGAGAGGTGGCACCCCTACTCCGCCACCGATAACAAGTGCTTTTTTGCTATCCGGTGATATGGTGTAGCCATTGCCGAGACCTGTGAGGATATCGAGGTCACCGCTTTTCATGTTTGATAGATTTAGTGTGCCTTTGCCCACCACTTTATATATGATGGTGACGGTTGTGTCGTCGTAGTCATATACAGAGATGGGACGTCTGAGATACAGACCGTCAAGCTTTATGTTAATAAACTGACCTGAAGCAGTGATTGCTTTTGTATCACCTTCGAGTATCATTTTATATACATCTTTTGCAATGCATATATTTTCTTTTATATGGAATATTCCCTGCTGCATTTTATCACCTCAATTTATGTTAAATCGTTATATACTATTTCACCGTTACAGATTGTCATTTTGCATTTGCCAAAGACAGTTCTGCTTTCAAAGGGAGTGCTTCTGCCCTTGGTAACAAACTTGTCCGGATCTATTACATACTCAGAATTAAGATCGTACACACAGAGATTTGCAGAAGTCAGACATGAGAAAAACCTGCGAGACGGGTTAATGCTCATAAGCTCGATGAGCTTTTCGAGAGAAATGATTTCTTTTTTTACAAGCTCAGTGTAAAGTATGGGGAAAGCAGTTTCGAGACCAACAACACCCATGAGACTGCCTGTGAGGCCTTTACTTTTTTCCTCTATGCTATGAGGCGCGTGGTCGGTGGCAATCATATCTATGGTGCCATCGACAATGCCCTCGATGAGAGCAAGGCGATCTTCTTCGCTTCTTATGGGAGGATTCATTTTGAATCTGCCTTCATTCTGCATCATCATATCATTTAACACAAGATAGTGCGGAGCTGTTTCACAAGTAATGTCTACTCCATCGGCTTTGGCTTTTCTGATGAGGTCAACACTTTCTTTGGTAGAAATGTGGCACACATGATAGGATGCATTTGTCTTTTTGGCGAGGCGAATGTCACGCTTTATCGGCAGATATTCACTCTCAGAACAGATGCCCGCAATACCGTTTAGTCGGGCAAATTCACCTTTATGAATAACACCACCGTTTATGAGAGAGTTGTCTTCACAGTGAGCACTAATTATCTTGCCGAGAGATTTTGCCTTTGTCATGGCAAGCTCAGATATTTTTTCATCCTGCACACCTCTGCCATCGTCGGAAAAGCCTGCCACAAAATTGCTCATTGCCTCAAAATCGGAAAGAGTTTCACCAGATTCACCAACAGTTATAGAACCAAATGGTAAAACTGTGCATTTGGCATGGTCACGTATGAGGTCAAGCTGAATTTTAAGGTTAGCATAGTTATCGGGAACAGGTTTCAGGTTTGGCATGGTGCAAAGTGCAGTGTAGCCTGCGCTCACAGCTGCCGAGGTACCCGATTCGATGGTTTCTTTATATGAAAAACCCGGCTCTCTGAGATGAACATGAACATCAACAAAGCCGGGAAAGATATATAATCCGTCACAGTTGTATGAAATGACACTGGCATCATCAGAAAAAGGCAGAATTTTGCCATCATCGATGATGAGAGATGATTTTACAAAAGAATTGTTTTTATAAACATATGCATTTTTTAATGCGAATTTCATACTGCACCTCATTTTAAATTTAAGCCTGTAATTACTTAAACTATATTACCATAAAACAAGCTCATTGTCAAGAAAACGAGCTCTCTATTTTGCGTAATTACGCAAAGAAAGAGTCCACATATTGTGGACTCTTTCAAAATTTGAAAATTAGTCTTTGTAGATGGCAAGACCGATGTTACCGGAGGAGAAACGGTTGTGATAAACTCTGTCGCCTACTTCGATGTCATCGATAGAGCCAAGACGGTTCTTAGTCTTGTCGGCTTCAAACACCCAGATGGACATTGAAGAAACATCAAGAGTTGTTTCGACATTTGTTGTAGAAAGATATTCTACAGCGTTATTGCCAACATAGGTGATTGTACCGGGATAGCCATAACGGTTACCTGCTCTGAGAAGGTTTACATGATTTACACTGTCATAAAGAAGTGCCAAACCTATAACTTTGCCTGTGGTGTCGGAAATAGCACTGATTACGTCACCAACCTCGATTTCAGTCTTTGTAGGACTGATCTGAGCAGCATTGATAGAGTTAGAACCATATTTGATGGTCATGAAGCTTTCTCTCTTGAGAAGGTTGGGGTTCAGAACTTCGATGGTTGTTGTCTTTTTGGCGTTGTTTAATCTACCTTCGAGAACGATTTTATTTTCATAGGTTTTCTCGTCATATACATTTCTGATTTTTGTGACGAGGAAGTCAGTCAGACCGGGAGTTGCAGCATTACCGGAAACTTCTGCATGATAGATCATAGCATTAACAAACGGATATGCATTGCCCATCATGTAGAAGAGAGCTTCGCCAACTTCACCGTTATAGCCGGTCATTGTAGGAGCACTGTAAACATCCCAGAAAGCTGCACGAACACCGTCATACATTTTGAGACAGTCAGGATTAACCTCAGTTGTAGCCACAGGAGGAACAATCATGATGGGAGCACCTGTGTTCATAACAATCTGGTTACCCAAGCTGTTGCCGATAACGCCTGTGCTTGCTACATTGCCATAGAAATGATCGAGACGATAGAGAGGATATGCAGGGGGGTTCTTAGCATCTTCTCTGTCGGTGAGAATCATAGGATGATATACAACACAAATCTCGCCTGCAGCATTGAGCTTATAGCCAACCAGTTCACGATAGTTTGTTTCGGGGAAGATGGTTGCATAGTCTGAATTTTTAAGGTTTGCAGAGCTAATTGTTGTGCCTACTGTTGTGTAGTTTGTAACCTTAGCTGCAATAGGGAGTGTTGTAACCTGACCTGATGTGGTGTAGATCTGAGCTCTTGCTTCATAGTCAAATACACCCTTGCCCTGTACATTGTATACATAACCAAACTTGAGGTCATCACCTCTGAGCCAGTATACAAGTTCGCCTTTGGAGTTGAGATAGATTGTGTATTGGCTGCCAAGGAAAAGTGAAGAAATGCTTTCACGAACGTCGGCAGAAACAAGATATTTGGATGTGCCGGCATATACATAATTTTCATCGATAGAATCGATAACTACGGGAAGACCTGTACGTTTTACAATAGCTGTACATGACATGCCATCGGTTGATTCGTAGAATTCGATGATATCATATTTCTGAATGTCGGTTTTTGCATAAGGAGCGCCAACAGCGTCGATAACCTGATAGCTTTCATAATCCTCAAAGCGAATAACTCTTGAAGGATCGAGAACATCGACTATCTTATCAGCATTTGCACCATAGTCCTGAGCTACGATGTTGATGAATTCGTCAACAATAACAATTTCGTAGGTGCCATCGTCATTGTTATCGATAAGTGTGAGAGTACCTGCTTCGGGGAGCATTTTGTCTTCGAGTACAGGATAGAGCTCGTTCATGTTGTAGATAACACGATAGTCATAGCCAATTTTGTATTTAAGAGTTGTTCCCGGAACGTCGTAGGTGTAGGTGCCGGTAGCATAGTTGAAGTCAAGATCGGGACCTGCTGTAAAGGAAGCTTCTCTTACATCGCTGTTGAGTGCAGCAAAGATAATTGTTTTTGTGTTAGACTGAGATTTGTAATAGAAATCTACTTTTCTGCCCACAGAGTTGTTAAGAATGGTATCATTTGCTTTTTTGTAGGTAATACCTTCGATGATAACATTGCCAACCTCAGCGCGTGCAGAGTCCATGGTGGTGATAGCATCGGCATTAACTATGCCATTACCTTCATAAATCTTGTGATAGTATGAAAGAATGTTTACACCTTCCTGAGAGGTGTATGATGTAGAATCACCAAAAGCTGTGGGGATAAGCATATCACAGGTAGCTGTGCTCTTGATAAGTTCAAGGAGAGTACCTTTTGTGAGGGGTGAACCAACAAGAGGATAAACATTGTCTAATATGCCGTTTCTGGAAGCAATAGACATATAACCTGTGGGATAGCCACCTGTGGCTAAAGCAACATCGTTGTAGCCGGCAAGCTTAACAAGGACACTGATTGCCTGTTCGAAATAAACAGGTTCGTCGGGAGCAAATGTATCTTCGCTCATACCACTCATATATCCTGCATTTTTCATAGCATAGATATATGGAGCATATTCGTGTTCACTTGGAACGTCGGCAAAGCTTGGAACAAAGCTTCCGGAAGGAGCAATGCCAATTATTTTGGCTGCTGCCTGTGCAAATTCTCCTCTTTTTACTATGTCGGGAGTTTCTTCTGCATAGTAGTTAACATCGATGAGACCGAGTGTATCGAGAAGAGTGATAATTTCATTGTAAACAGCGGGTTCGAAGAGAACTTCTTCTTCAGCGGCAAAGCCTGTTACATTGACAGAGAAAATGAAAATAACGGAAAGTAAAAGAGCAATTATTCTGTTTGTTTTCATTATTTGTCACCTCCTAATTCGGTTGCCACACAAATAAGTTTTGCTACTTGTGCTCTTGTAATGTTTGCAATAGGAGCATATGAGCCATCTTCCATACCATTGATGATGCCTGCTTTAACAAGAGAAGCAATAGCATCTTTAGCATAGTCGCTCATAGCATCGGAATCTGTGAATGAAAGTTCGCCATCTTCAAGTGTTATGCCAACATAGGTAATAACTCTCTGAAGAAGAACTGCAGCATCCTGACGGGAAATCTGATCATCAGGTCTGAAGTTGCCATTATCACCTTTTGCAATGCCTGCAGCAGCAAGAACATTTACATAAGGAGCATACCAGCTGTCGGCACTTACATCGTTAAACTGTGCATCGCCTTCTGCTTTGATATCGAAAGCTGTGCAAAGAACTTTGACAAATTCTGCTCTGGTGATGTTGTCATCGGGACGGAAGTTGCCATCATATCCATTGAGAACGCCTGCTTTTGCCATTTTCTCAACATAGTCAAATGCCCAGTGGGAATCTGGGGTATCGGAGAATGAAGGAGCAGTTGGCTGAGGCTGAGGTTCTACAACAGGAGGTGTTACAGAGCCTGTGATGGTGATGGATGAAGAACCTGAACCTGTGTAGTTGTTTTTGTCTTTCTCGTTTGTTTCGGGTTCTTCGGGTTTATAGTTGTCGATAGCTGCGTTTACAGCAGATACGAGAGAAGGAATGTCTGCATAGGTTTTTCTTGCTACTGCACCTGCAGCGTGTGTCTGAGCATCTTTGGAAGCTGCATTGAATTTGCTGCTGCCAATGAGGCCTAAAGCAAGACGAATGTTAGTTGCACTATAACCTGATTTTACTTCGGTAAGAATCATGTGGTCAGCAAGATCGGAAAGAGCAGTTTCAAGACCAGCTGATGGATTGATAGTTGCCATTTCACTTGCATAGAAAGTAGTGAATTCCATCATCTTGGCTACATCTGTGGGAAGACCTGCTTTTTCGAGATGACTTTCAAACGGTTTGAGAGAAGCATCGGAAGGAGCAGAGAGCTCGGAAAGATGCTGGAAGAATACAGCTGCGGGGAAGTATTCACCGTGTGTGCCGATGAGAGGAGCAATGTTGCCTTTGTTTGCTACTTTTGGAAGCTGAGTGAGAAGCTGAGTCATTTCCTCATCGGAAAGTGAAAGAGCTTTCTGGGTTATAGCTTCAAAGTTTTCGTAGTCGTAGTTTGCAACATTTGCAAAGAATTCGTAAAGTCTGTTATATGTTCCAGTTTCTGTAACAGTGCCTGCTTCATCAACTGAGATGATGTTGTAGAAGCCTTCGGGCTGAGCAACAAAATCTGCGTATGTTGTAGCTGTTGCACCTACGATTTTTACATCACGGATGAAAGCACTAACATCAGCCTGATTACCATCTACAGGAAGAAGGTTAAGAATTTCTTCGTATGTGGCAGGATCTTCAAAAAGAACTGCGCCTGAGCTTGCAACACTGAGATCACTGTCTCTTGTGAGAACAACAAGGTTAGTTACAGAGCCATCAGGAAGAAGTGTATCAGTATAGCTTGTATCTGCAAGGATGCGTGTAGCAAGACCTCTTGGTGAAAGGTCAGCTTTATTTGCGAACATCATATTGTAGTTATCTGTGCTGTCAAGGTGAGCTGTAACAGGATCGCCATCGGACATATCAGCAACAAATACAGTTTTGTTGTCGCCTACGATGAACATGTATACATCTTTGTTCTCTGTTCTGAGAGATACAGTATAGTCACCAGGTTGATTGATGGTGAGGTTATACTGTCTGTCAACTGAAATGACATCAGATTTTTTTGTAACAGCATTGTCGGTTACACCAGTAACATCACAATAGACAGGTTTGCCGAGAGAACCACCGGGAATTTTGAAAGAGCTGTCTGTGGATACAGGAGCATTGTTTATGTACCACTGATATGTATATTCTTCGGGATATACACCACTCTCATTGTAGAATTCGAACACGGGTGCCTTAATCCAGTCGGAATCTATTGCATCAGAGATATCACAAATCATGAACACACCATCTGTTACGAGAGGTGAACCTGCATAGTAGTTGGAAACAGTACCATCGGTGGTGATGGAGGTGATGTCCTCGGTGAATGCATCGGAACCGATGAATTTGTCGTCAACAAAGGCATAGTAGATATCATCTTCGATAGCGAGTTTAAACGTTGCACCATCGGAGCAAGCGACACCTTCAATGCTTTCGGTGTCAACAGCAAATTCCTTGTTGCCCGCAAAGATTGTTGTTGTGTCGGCAAGAGTAATATCTGCTTTGAAGATAACAGGCTCAATAGCTTCGGTAAGAGCTACGCCATATGTTGTGGAATTAGAAATAAAGTTGAGATTTTTGATGGTAAGTTCGCCTGTTTCAACATTCTGTATTTTAAGCACACCAGCGTCGGAGGTGGCATAAGGTACAGTGAAGAGACCATCTTCTGTGAGGGTTACACCTGCGGGAGCATCGAGGAATGTCCACTTGAGATCGCCTTCAAAAGGTGCGGCAAGACGGAAACGGGCATCTGTTTCGGTTGTACCACCTGTTACAGTGATGCTATCGAAGCCCTGAATTTCGTACACCTGTTTGGACATAATTTCCGGAGACATACCGCCTCTGTTCCACACGCGTGCACCTACTTTTATGTATTTGCCTGTGTGGTCACCATTGATGGCAAGGTTACCGTCTTCGGTGATGTAGAGAGAGTCTGAGGGATCTTCGGAAGTTACTTTTGTATAGTTACCTGAAGAATCTACTGTATCGGACACATAGTAGCTATATACATAGTGTGTTTCGGCATTGGTATAGTCAACAACACATGCCATCTGTGCACTACCGGAAACTGTGCTACCGGATTTAGGTGTGCCTGCAATACCTACATTATATGCATGAGGAGTTGAAGAACCATAAACTTTGAGATTGTCTACACCTGATGAACCCTGGAACTGAAAGAGGTTGTGAGGTCTGCTGCCGCTGACATAAGTGTTGAAGGTATAGTCGAGAGATCTGAGGGGAGTGAGAAGTTCGTCGTCAAAGAAGAGGGTGTACATCTGACTTGTGTAACGATAAGGGTTGGGGTTAGTCTCAGCCTTGTGGTTACCGGCAACCATCATCTTAACATTGTGCCAGCCGGGCTGAACATTTGCAATTGTGCGACCATCAAAGTCGGTAAGTACTTTTGTGGAATGATTCCATGTGAGATAGTCTTTCTTTCTCCAGTCAGTAGAGTATCTGATACAGAAGATAAAATCTTCATCTTCACCAAAAAGAACATCAGCAGTAACAATGAAGGAGTTCATAGCACCAGATGATTTATCATCGGCAGTTGAACGAAGCCAATTGTTAGGAAGGGATATAACATTGGTATAATTAGTTGAAACAGTTGCAACATAAGAATTGTTTGTAACAAGGTATTTGTTGCCTGTTTCAGGATCGGTTGCTACATTTGCGTGTAAAACGATTTCTGATGATGTTTCATCATCACCGGAAAATACAGTACCACTAGCACTTGAGTAGCAGAAAGGATCATCAAAATTGAAGATGTAGGGTGAGTTAGCAAAATAATTGATATTACCTGATGTAGAATATGTTTCATCGTAGTCGGAAGAAACCCTCAGGTTAAATGCCTGAGGAAGAGTACGGTCGGCAAATGTTGAATCCATTACAAGGATACCATCAGGATCAACACTGAGCGAGGTTTGTTCAGGCTCGTTGAAATAGTACTGAAGGGGCTTGTCACCATCTTCGGCATAGTAGTCGAAATGGGAAACCTCATCGCCATAAGGAGCAAGCCAGTTACGATGCTGTCTTGTCGATGTGGTGCCGGGTGCATTCTGGTTAGCAAGAGGGTCACGGAACACCGGTTTGGCAGCAAAAGCCGGAAGCTGAATGAGTGACATGAGCATAACAACTGCGAGAAGCATGCTCACTACTTTTGAAAATTTTCTCTTCATAATTTACCTCCTAAAGTATTTTTTGTGAAGAAGGGAAAAATTGTATATATATTTAAAAGTGCGCCATCGGAAAACGGTTGGAAAAATTGATGCTATCCATAATGTGACTTCGGGTACATAAAACACAGTGTCCCCTACTCTTTGCAACGCTTTCTGAGGGTGATGCCACCAGGCACTTTTTGTCGTCTGTTTTGATTGATAAAATATGTAAAATCATTCGTGTTACATACTAACACACAATATTACATTATATATAATGAAATTATATAACAACAAAAACAAAAAATCAATAGGATTTTTAAAAAATATTGAATTTTTTTGACTATTATGTATAAAAAGCAAAAAAAGACTGCCATCAAAAATTGATAGCAGTCTTTTAACTATAATTCAGTATGAAACAAACGGACTAAAAAATTACTTTTTGTTTTTATCGTCATCCCTAAGCTGAGCACGTTTGATTTTGCCTGAAATGGTTTTGGGAAGTTCATCAACAAACTCAACTATACGGGGATATTTGTAGGGAGCAGTGGTTTTCTTGACATGATTCTGAAGCTCTTTTTTGAGTTCATCGGAGGGCTTGTAGCCTTTGGTGAGCACTATGGTAGCTTTTACAATCTGACCTCTGATTTCGTCGGGAACTGCTGTGATGGCTGTTTCAAACACTGCAGGATGCTCCATGAGAGCACTCTCAACCTCAAATGGTCCTATGCGATAGCCTGAGCTTTTAATAACATCATCTGCTCTGCCGACATACCAGTAGAAACCATCCTCGTCACACCATGCAAGGTCGCCTGTGAGATAGTAGCCATGAGAAAAAACAGAATCGGTTTTTTCCTGATCTCTGTAATAACAATCGAGAACACCAAGGGGTTTGCCTTCTGTGATATCGAAAGCTATCTGACCGATTTCACCGGGATCGCAAATGGTGAAATCATCACGCAAAAGTCTTGCCTTGAAGCCCGCGGCAGGTCTGCCCATGGAGCCGGGTTTTGGGGTATCCCACATATAGGTGCCAAGAAGGATTGGTGATTCGGTCTGACCAAAGCCTTCGTATACACCGAGGCCTGTTGCAGATTGAATCTGACTGAAAACTTCGGGGTTGAGCGCTTCGCCCGCAGTTGAAATGTGACGAAGTGATGACAGGTCATATTTTGACATATCGGACTTGATAAAGAAACGATAAATCGTGGGTGGAGCGCAGAAAGTGGTTATGCGATATTTTACAATCATCTCCAAAAGGTCGGTGGGGACAAATTTGTCGCTATAATCATATACAAACTGTGCAGTGCCTGCAATGAGCTGACCGTAGAGCTTGCCCCAGGAGCATTTTGCCCAGCCTGTGTCGGCAACGGTAAGATGAAGACCGTCATCTACAACATTGTGCCAGTATTTGCCCGTGGAAATGTGACCAAGAGGATATGTAAAGGTGTGGAGAACCATCTTGGGATTGCCGGTGGTGCCGGATGTGAAGTAAATGAGCATGGGGTCAGAGTTACATGTGGCATCGCTACCGGTAGGTCTTGGGAATTCTATCGATTCCGACTGAATTTCAAGGTCGAAGTTGAGCCAACCGTCAAACTTTTCACTTCCGAGAATACAACATACATCGAGAGTACCACATTCGGGTTTGCTGTCTTCAACATGTTTGCGGATGTCGCCTTTGTCTGAGCATATTATCATTTTAACATCGGCACTGTTGCAACGATAGACAATATCTTTCTTGGTGAGAAGGTGAGTTGCAGGGATAGCAACTGCACCAATTTTGTGGAGAGCATAGATGCTAATCCAGAACTGATAGTGTCTTCTGAGAACAAGCATCACTGCATCGCCTTTTTTTATGCCGATGCGTTTGAAAAAGTTTGCCGCCTGATTGACCAACGCATTGAGACGGGAATAGGTGAAGATTTCCTCGTCGCCTTCATCGTTGCACCAAACAAGTGCGCGTTTTTCGGGTGCGACATGTGCATATTCTTCTACAACATCATATGCAAAGTTAAAATTGTCGGGAAGGTTGATTTTGAAATTGTTGTAATAGTCTTCGTAACTATCGAATTCGGTTCGTGATAAAAACTTACTGAGTAGATTCATTGGTAAAAACCTTTCTGTATTATAATCAATCGGTGACTATGGCAAGAAAGACAGCTTCAGTTTCGTCGAGAGCTTTCATGCCATGCCAGTATTTTGAGTTGAAGATGAGCGAATCGCCTTCTTCGAGGATGATTTCTTTTCCGTTGATTACAATGCAGACTCGGCCCTTCAGGCAATAGTTAAATTCCTGACCGGGATGAGAAGTGAGGTTTAGTGTGGTTTCGTCTTTTGAAGGTGGTACTGTAACCAAAAAAGGTTCTAATGATTTGTTGGCAAAGTTAAAAGCAAGGTTGTTGTATTGATATTGTTCTCTGCGCTTAACACCGAGGCCCTGCCCTGCTTTGACATATTGATATACACTGAGCTTGGGAGCATCGCCTGAGAGAATAGAGGTGAATTCAACATCAAATTTATTTGCAAGTTCGTAGAGTATGCTGATGGGCATATCGTCTTCGCCATTTTCGTATGCAAGATATTTTTCGAGTGGTATTTCAAGATAAGCAGCAATCTCTTCGGGAGAAAGCTCTGCTATTTCTCTCAAATCCTGAATACGCTGACCGATAAGCTTAACTTGTTCGTTCATGTGATAACCTCTCCTTTCGCATATATAGTAATACAAGTATATTGTATAATGTTATTTTAACAAAGTAAACATAAAAATTCAACTTTTATTAAAAAATTACAAAAAATGCACGTATTAAGTTGCAAAATGGTGCAATAATATATTTGACAATATTACTTGTTTGTATGATATTGAAAGGAGATATATATGAAAAAGACACTAATCGCATTAACTTTATCTTTGGCACTTTCACTTGGCCTTATCGGATGTTCCAGCGGCACTGAAAACGAAACAAACAACGGTTCGACCAGCAGAAGTGTGGAGGATAACAATGCCCGACTCAAAGAGGACATAAGAGACGAAACAAACGATATGAAAAACGACTTAACTGACAACATGAACGGTATGATGAACTGACACAGATTTTAATTTTACCAAAAAAGATTTACAAACGCAGCAAAATATAGTATAATCAAAACAATCGGGCGAAATGATTTTCGTCTGATTTACATATGAAACTACTTTTGGACGAAAGGGTTTATAATATGAAGCAAACGACAAAATTTGTGTGTTCCGAGTGCGGTTATACCACGGTCAAATGGCTGGGAAAATGCCCAAAGTGCGGAAGCTGGAACACATTGAATGAAGAAGCTGAAATCGAGCCTTCGCGATACAATCCAAAAAACTTCAATGACACAAGCACCCGTGTTGCGCCAAAAAAGCTTGAGGAGATAAGCTTTGATGCCGATGAGAGAATGTCGTCGGGAATAAATGAGCTCAACAATGTGCTTGGTGGTGGCATCGTAAAAGGTTCTCTTGTGCTTGTGGGTGGTGATCCCGGAATTGGAAAATCGACCTTGCTGCTTCAGATATGTGACAAAATAGGCAAAGAGAGAAATGTGCTTTATGTTTCTGGCGAGGAATCGGACGAACAGATAAAAATAAGAGCGCAGAGACTTGGTGTGGCAAGTGACAAGCTATACATACTACCCGAAACAGAGCTTGATGCAATTTTGATGCATGCTCAAAAGCTCATGCCCGATGTCATTGTTATTGACTCAATTCAGACCGTATATAAAAACGATATCAGTTCTGCACCGGGCAGTGTGACTCAGGTGAGAGAAGCAACACTCCATCTTATGAGATTTGCCAAGGAAAACGGTGTGGCAATATTTCTGGTGGGTCACATGACGAAAGACGGGAACATTGCAGGACCAAGAATTCTTGAACACATGGTGGACTGTGTGCTATACTTTGAAGGCGAGCGCACACAGAGTTACAGAATTTTAAGAACCGTCAAAAACCGTTTTGGTTCAACAAATGAAATTGGCGTATTTGAGATGAAAGATGTGGGACTGTGCGAGGTTGCAAATCCTTCTAAAATGCTTCTTGACGGAAAGCCTGAAGATGTGTCGGGTTCTACGGTTGTGTGCACACTCGAAGGAACAAGACCTATTCTTGCTGAAATACAGGCACTTTGCTCCCCTACCGGATTTGGCAACCCGAGAAGAATGGCAACGGGGATTGACCTTTCCCGAGCTATACTTCTTGTGGCAATACTTGAAAAGCAGCTTGGCTACCCTATGCAGAATCAGGATGTGTATATAAATGTGGTTGGAGGCATCAAGGTGGTGGAAACTGCGATTGACCTTGCAGTTATAACAGCAATTGCCTCTAACTGCAAAAATTTCATAATTGACTCCAAAACTCTTATTCTCGGTGAAGTTGGTCTCACAAGTGAGGTTCGTTCTATAAGCTTTTGTGAGCAAAGAATTAACGAAGCTGCAAAGATGGGATTTGACTTTTGCATACTTCCTGCAGCAAATGCCGGTGAGATAAAAAAAAGAGATGATATCAAGATTTTGCCGGTTAAAAATGTCAACGAAGCAATAGCATATCTGAAAAAGATAGAAAAATACAGAAACGATAAATAAAAAAATGTTTGAATTTAATTCGGGCGTTTTTTTATTCGAAGAAAATCAGCTCTGTGGGATCAACATGCTTCCCGTCTTTTTTAATTTCAAAATGCAAATGAGGTTCATCGCAAATCTCAGAGATGCAGCTGTCATCGACAGTTCCAATAAGCTGACCTTTGTAGACATTGTCACCTATGTTAAAAACAACACCTGCCGCAACCGAAGCATATTTAAGCTCGAATGGCCCGTTTTTTACTGAAATATAGCTGCCGAGATTTATATCATGACCAATGTCGGACACAACACCATCCTGTGCAAAATAAACTTCGGTACCATAAGCAGACGATATGTCAACTCCCTGATGAATACGCCAGTCATCCATTGTTTTGCTATATATCGGAGCATCAATGCTAAATGGTTTTTGAACTTTTCCGTAAATCGGCGTTGAAAAAGATTGATCGTGAGAAATATCATTTGCGGGAGTTTCTGTTTTGTCAGCGCTTATAATTTCGGGATTTTCTGCTCTGGCGGTGAGTCCATCGATTATTTTTGTTATTTCTACATCAGTGGCTACTTCAGTTTCCTGTGGCTCATCAGCGACGCTGACAGGCGCCTGGGTGCTTTGGTTATTTTCTGTAACTGTTACAACCAAGCCTGACAAAAATAAAATGCAGATTGTAAAAGCTACCCGATACATTCCTTTTCTGTTTGCTAAAAACTTTCTGTTTTTTTCCATACAAACACCTCGTTTGTATGGTGCGCAAATGCATTACTAATTATACATGTTTTGCAGCTTAACACCTTGATAATAGTGTTCTAAAATAGCATCATAAGCTGAGCCTGTCTGTGCCATTGCATTTGATCCATATTGGCTTAATCCAACACCGTGACCATTGCCATGCACCGTAAAAACAATATCATTATCTTTAGTTTCAATTGTAAATGAAGTTGACTTTAGTGAAAACAGCTTTCTTATATCTATGCCTGAAAATGAATTGTCACCAATTGTCACACTCCCGACATTACCCCCATCGGTCATTATGAAATCACCTATGTAAGGCATATGCCCTGATGAAATTTTATTTTCAGCTATGGTATTTATTTTATCAATGAATTCATTTTGGGGCACTACGCAAGCAGAGGAATAGTTTTTGTTTTCAAAATCACCAATGCTATCGACTGAAACAAGATATGGATAGTGTCCGCCCCACACATCTTTTGCATTTTCTGTTTTACCATTACTGCACGAATGAAAAACAGAAATTGCATATTCGTCATTGTAGGTTATCACTTCACCGGAGGTGTCGAATACGCATTTTCGTATTTTATTTAAGTTTTCAAAATAGTCTTTTCCCCATTTTTCTTTCATTGTTTCATCGTCATAGTAGGCCTGACAATGAGAAAAATCTGTGCATACATCCGCTCCATTGTGCTCAGGGAGACCACTATTAACCTTTCGTAAAGCATACGTTCTTGCACAGACGGATTGTGCCTTTAAGGCTTCGGAATGAAAGCTTGCAGGCATTTCGGCTGCCACAACTCCTACAATGTATTCGTCAAGCTGAGTGTCAAACAGCTTATCATTTTTGGAGTCATATACTTTTATGATTTTTTTGCTTTCTCTCATTGGTTTGTCATCATCCGAAATCAGAATAGAAACTAGAGGAACAAGTATAAGTACAATCATCAAAAATGCAATTCTTAAAATTAAATCCTTCATTTTTACCCCGTTTCAGATGAATTTAAAGTAAAATTCAACAAGACTTTTGTCACATTATATTGTTTTTTTGTGGCATATAGAACTAAATCAGAAATACGATTGATTTTTATAGTGCAGATATGTTATAATTTTCACATGAAGAAAGGGGACTGATATTGACATGCCTAACAAAATGCAATCTATGCTTACAAAAGCTCAGGGCACCTACACAACCGAAAATTACACCTACAACAAATACAACATCAAAAGAGGTCTGAGAAATCAGGACGGTTCGGGTGTTCTTGCAGGCTTTACCAACATCAGTGAAGTTCACGGATACGTTGTTTCAGAAGACGAAAAAACACCAATTCACGGCGAACTCTCTTACAGAGGCTATGACATTAAAGACCTTGTAACCAACGCCGGCATAAACAAAAGATTCGGCTTTGAAGAAATAGCCTATCTTTTAATTACCGGTCAGCTCCCCACAAAAAAAGAGCTTGAGACATTTTGCGAGCTTCTGGCCGAATACAGATTTCTTCCCGACTATTTTACAGAAGATATGATACTTAAAGCTCCAAGCCGCGATATAATGAATAAAATGGCAAGATCGGTGCTTACTTTGTATTCATATGATGACAATCCCGATCAAAATACAATGGAAAACATTTTGCGTCAGTCTTTGCAGCTGCTTGCAAGAATGCCGCTCATTGCTGTGTATGCATATAACGTGAAAAGACATCATTTTGATCATAAAAGTCTTATTATGCATCAACCCAAGTCACACCTCAGTATTGCCGAGAATCTGCTTCGTATGCTTAATCCCACAAAAGAATTTACCGAGCTTGATGCCGAAGTAATTGATGCTGCTCTTATGCTCCATGCTGAGCACGGTGGCGGTAATAACTCTGCTTTTACCTGCCGAGTGCTTTCATCTTCGGGCACCGATACATACTCTGCTATTGCAGGTGCTATAAGCTCCCTTAAAGGTCCAAAGCATGGTGGTGCAAACCTCCAGGTTGTGAAAATGATGGACAACATCATGAAAAATGTTAAAGACTGGACAAATGACAATGAAATATATGACTATCTTGAAAAAATAGTAAGAAGAAAAGCTAACGACAGAACAGGTCTTATTTATGGTATGGGCCATGCAGTATATACCTTGTCTGACCCGAGAACAGAGCTTTTGAAAGTAAAGGCAAAAGAGCTTTCGGAACAAAAAGGGCTATCTCACGAATTTGACCTTTATGACAGAGTAGAAAAGCTTGCGCCGAAGGTATTTGCTGATGTCAAAGGCTCTTCAAAAGATTTGTGTGCTAATGTTGATTTCTATTCAGGTCTTGTGTATAACACACTTAAGATACCAACCGAAATGTACACTCCCCTATTTGCCATCGCAAGAGTAGCAGGCTGGTGTGCTCACAGACTTGAGGAGGTTACCTGCTCGGAAAGAATAATCCGACCGGCATATAAAAGTCTTTGCAAAAACAAATCAAAAATTTATGTTCCACTCGACGAGAGATAACAAAAAGACCTTTTCAATATTGAAAAGGTCTTTTTGTTAATTAAAATATTTACCAAAAACATAAAGCGGAGTAGCAGACCAACCATGGCAAAGACTTCCTGCATTGTCAAAATCAGATGATCCGCTTTCCGTCTCCCAGAAGGTTGTAGCACC
>JAZNBF010000043.1:0-35680 GCA_045586905.1 Clostridia bacterium | reverse complement strand
AGAAGCCGCGATGCATCATCGGTTGTGAGAGAGGTTGAAGCTCTTTCCAAAGAAGGCTAC
Organism: Clostridia bacterium; assembly: GCA_045586905.1. Taxonomy (GTDB): domain Bacteria; phylum Bacillota; class Clostridia; order UMGS1810; family UMGS1810; genus RGIG1828. The sequence goes on along the minus strand of JAZNBF010000043.1, from coordinate 35,620 downwards.
AAGGAAGTTACTCTCCTTGGACAGAATGTCAACTCCTACGGTAAAGACCTTGAGGAAAACATTGATTTTGCCGACCTTCTCCGCATGGTGTGCAAGGTGGACGGGATTGAGAGGGTGCGTTTTATGACAAGTCACCCCAAAGATATATCCGAAAAGCTCATAGACACCATGGCTGAGGAGAAAAAAATCTGCGCTCAGCTCCATCTCCCCGTGCAATCGGGCAGCACAAAGGTGCTCCGTGACATGAACAGGCACTACACAAGAGAAGAATATCTTGAAAAAATGGCAAAGGTAAAGGCAAAAATTCCAAACATTGCCCTCACCACCGATATCATAGTGGGATTTCCCACCGAAACAAAAGAAGATTTTGAAGAAACTCTTTCAATTCTCGCCCAGGTGCGCTATGACACCATATTTTCATTCATCTATTCCAAACGCCCGGGCACGCCTGCCGCAGTTATGGCCGATGCCATGACAAAGGAAGAAAAAAAAGAGTGCTTTGAAAGAATGCTTAAAGTGCAGGAAAAAATATCTTATGAAAAAAATCTTGCCCTGTTAGACAAAGAGGTTGAGGTGCTGACAGAAGGCAGAAGCAAAACAGACCTTTCCATGCTCACGGGCAGAACCGAGGGCGGAAAAATTGTCAACTTCAAAGGCGATGATACATGCATAGGAAACTTTGTAAAGCTTAGAATAACAGATGTTAAAACATGGTCGCTCACGGGCGAAATAATATAATCATACGGAGGATGTTACAAAATGGAAAAAATACTCGAAAAAGCAAAAGAGCTTGGCATGATGATTGCCGAGTCGGACGAATTTAAGGCAATTAAAGCAGCCGAAGAAAATCAGGTGGCAGACCCTGAGGCAGACGCACTCATGGCTGAATTTACCAAAAAGCAGGAAGAATACTCCAAAAGAATGGCAAACCCCCAAATCACCAAAGAGGAGTTTGAAGCTATAAAGGCAGAGGCTCAGAAAGATTTTGAAAAAATTTGCCAGAACAAAAACATAAATGCATATCTCGAAGCAAACAGAGCCTTTGCAAACCTTATAAATCAGGTTAACTCCATCATTGGCTACTTTGTAAAAGGCGGAGATGCAAGTGGCTGCACAGGAAGCTGCTCTTCCTGCAAAGGATGCAGTAATTAATCCCGGGGAGGAATCCCCGAGCTCTTCTCAGGGGAGGAGAGCTCCCCTGAAACCCCTCTCTTTCGCTTGATTTCAGCTGACGGAAACTTCCTTCGGGTAGCGTGCCCGAAAGCACTTTTATTTTTCGGGGAGGGGTCTCCCCGAAACCCCACCCTTCCGCTGATGTTTTCTCGTCGGGTTTTTCGGTCTCACTGAACTTTTCTCAGAGGAGGAGTTCTCCCCTGAAACCCCTCTCTTTCGCTTGATTTCAGCTGTCGGCTTTTCTTCGTAAGCTTTGTGCCATTGGCGACGCGCAGACATCTTCTGCACCACCAATTAAAATCGCACAAAAATAATGGAAATGATTTTATTTTGTGCGATTTTGCACTTTACTTACTCGAAAAGCTTACGCCATCTGAAATGATGCGAGTTTCTGAGAGATTAGTGAGTGCGATAAGGTGAATATATTTAAAAATATAATTACCTAAAATAGTTACTTTCTTCAAAGTGTTTCCCCAGAAATTCTCTGAGCGAGGTGTTTCCTCGGAGAAATTGCTGAGGTTTCTGTTGAATCGGGCACTAAGTGAACCGATGAAACAATGAAACCTCGTATGCCAAAACTTCCGACGAACCAAGCACCATCTGTCGGTGCGAAGGTGAGGAGATGAAGTTGACGGCCAAGCATTTTTGCGAAGCAAAAAGCACCAATTTCGGAGAGGAGATGCCGAGCGACTCTATCCCCCTAAACAAAAAATATTCCCCCGTTTTCCTTGACAATACAGAGTATTATCATTTATTATTTATATATCAAGGAAAATAAATATACGAAAGAGTGAACAAAATGACAATGGTCTTAATCACAGCTCTTGGTGTCGGTGGTGCAACAGTCATCGGCGCCATCATCGGCTTTTTCTTCAAAAACTTATCGCACAGATTTTCTGACATTATCCTCTCGTTCGCCGCAGGTGTTATGCTTGCAGCGGCAATGTTTGGTCTCATCATTCCCGCTATGGAATACGGAGGCGGACTAAACATCTTAGTGGTTGTGGCAGGCATATTTTCGGGTTGTGTGTGCATTAACATTCTCGACAAGGTTGTTCCCCACGTTCATTCTCTCGACTCAGAGAGCAGCGGCAACGGTACAGGAAAAGACATCGGCAAAGTTTTGCTCTTTGTCATCGCCATAGGCATCCACAATCTCCCCGAAGGCATTGCGGCAGGTGTGGGTTTTGGCTCGGGTGACATCGGCAAAGCTCTTCTCATAGCAGGTGGTATAGCTCTTCAGAATATTCCCGAGGGCATTGTTATCATTTCGCCCATGCTCAGTGTGGGCATCAGTGCGAAAACCACCTTTCTCTGCGCCCTTGCAACAGGGCTTGTGGAAGTGGTCGGAACACTCGTCGGCTACTTTGCGATAAATGTTGCCGAAGCAATACTCCCCTTTGCTTTAAGCTTTGCAGGCGGCACAATGCTCTATATCATCAGTGACGAAATGATACCCGAAACCCACGCACACGGAAGCCACAGAGCTGCAACATATGCACTCATCATCGGCTTTTGCATTATGATGGTGACAGATATTCTCTTGGGGTAATTGATATGACTATAAAACTTTATGACGAAAACAGCTATGCAAAAGAATTCGACGCCCTTGTTATAAAATGTGAAAAAACAGACTCCGGCTACAAAACAGTTCTCGACAAAACTCTTTTCTTCCCCGAAGAGGGAGGGCAGACAAGTGACACAGGCACACTCGGGAGAGCAAAGGTCACAGGTGCATATCTCGACGGTGACACCATATATCACATCACCGACTCAGGCTTTGCCGAAGGCGAGACGGTTCATGGCATAATCGACTTTGCACCACGGTTTCGAAAGATGCAAAACCACACGGGCGAGCATATCATATGCGGCATTGCCCATGCTCTTTTTGGCTACGACAATGTAGGCTTTCACCTTGGTGACGACATTGTGACAATGGACCTTTCGGGCGAGCTGACAGACGGAGATGTTGCCATGCTCGAGCAAAAAGCCAACGAGGCAGTAGTCGCAAACCACGAGATAAGAGCAAGATATCTCACCGATGACGAAAAAGACAGTCTTACATACCGTGCCAAAGGCGAAATAGAAGGAAGAGTAAGGCTTGTTGAAATAGGCGATGTAGACGCGTGCGCATGTTGTGCGCCCCATGTGAAAAGAACGGGCGAGGTAGGAATAATCAAAATCCTTGATGCCACGCGCCACAGAGGCGGCATGAGGCTCTCCATCCTTTGCGGGTTTGATGCTCTCTGTGACTATAACAAAAGGTGCTCCGAGACTCTTCGCATATCAAATCTTCTTTCGGTAAAACAGGATGAATGTGCGCAAGGCGTGGAAAAACTCATCTCCGACATGCAAAATCTCAGAACAAAGCTCTCCGAAAAGTCAAAACAACTTATACTTATGCAGGCAGAGGGCGCAGAGAAAACCGACAAGGCAATCTGCCAGTTTTTTGCCGATGCAGACAATGACTCTCTCAGGCTTGCGGCAAATGTGCTCAAAGAAAAAACCTCCTCTTTGGCAGTTGCTCTTTCGGGCACAGATGAGGAAGGCTACACCTTTGTCATGGCAAAAAATGAGGGCGAAATATCACAAACGGTTAAAGATGCAACAAATGCTCTCTCGGGCAGAGGCGGAGGAAAGGGCACAATGGCATCGGGAAGATTTAATTCTTCGAAAAAAGAAATAGAAGATTTTTTTAAAAATCTTTAAAATGTTTAAAACTCACTTTTGAAAAGAAAGTGAGTTTTTTCTTTTTTCGGGAGAGGTCTCGTTCATTTCTCGGGGAGAGAAGTCCCCAAACTCTTCTCAGGGGAGGAGTTCTCCCCTGAACTTTCTTTTCCCGGGGGGAGGTCCCCCGGAACCCCCTCTTTGCGCTCGATTTTTTATGTTGGCTTTTTTCGCTCGCTTTGAGCACGCAGTGACTTGCACAAATCTTTTGCAAACACTGCTAAATTTGATTGATAATAAGGTAACTGATTCTATTCAATCAAATTTGCTCTTTGCTCGCTTCAAAAATCTTGCACCATAAAAAATATGCGCCCATGCCCAAAGCTTAAATACGCTTTCATTAAGTGGCATTATAAAATTTCGGTTTCTGAAAGATTAGTGAGTGCGATAAGGGGCAATAAAAAACAGGAAAGAGAAATTATTCTTTTTCCTGTTTTTGTTTTATTGTCTGTTACTTTTCTTCAAAGAGTTACCCTATAAAAAACTTGAGCGAGGCGTTTCGTCGGAGGAATCTTGCATTTTTGCGAAGCAAAAAGCACCAATTCCGGAGAGGAGATACCGAGCGGACTTTACATCCCTTTCATTATAATTTCTCTACTCCGAGGTTTACCTTTTCACCGTTTATATTCCACTCTTTTGCATTTGCATTTTCGGTGTTTACGGAGATTTCATCAGCCAAAACATCTTCTTTGATGAGTTCTGCGTTTCTTGCAACAATAGCTTCTATCTTTTCGTTGCCAAAGGCAAAAAGTCTGATGTGATCCATAACCTCAAAGCCCGAATCCTTACGCATTGTCTGGATTTTGCTGATGATTTCTCTCACAAAGCCTTCTTCAATGAGCTCGTCGGAAAGACGGGTGTCGAGCACTACTGTGATGCCGCCATCGGTTTCCGATGCAAAGCCTTCCACCTGAGCAGATTCTATGAGAAGGTCGTCACGGGTGAGCTCTACGGGAGTACCGTTTGCATCAAATTTAATTGCACCGTTTGATTCGAGCTCATCCATGGCAGCATTGCCATCGAGCGAAGAGAGAATTTCTCTTATAGCTCCGAGCACCTTGCCATATTTGGGGCCAACAGTTTTGAGCTGAGGCTTGAAGGAATAGGTGGTACATTCTTTAACATCATCGGTAAACTCAACCTCTTTGACGTTGAGCTCGTCGGCGATGATAGAGGTGAAAAATTCGTCAAGCTCAAAGTCGGCTTTAACATACATTTTGCCTATGGGCTGACGGTTCTTTATGCCCGATGCATTTCTGCTTGCTCTGCCGAGCACTACCACATCGAGAACCTTTTCCATGTTCTGTTCAAGCTCTTCGTCGATGAAAGACGCATCACACTCGGGGAACATGCACAGATGTACGCTTTCGGGAGCAGTTTTATCTATGGAGCAGACAAGGTTGCGATAGATATCTTCTGCCATGAAGGGTATCATGGGTGCGCTGATTTTGGCAAGTGTCACAAGAGCTGTGTAGAGAGTCATGTAGGCATTTACCTTATCCTCGGGCATGCCTTTAACCCAGAAACGCTCTCTGCTTCTTCTTACATACCAGTTGGAAAGGTCGTCGGTGAAGCTCTGAAGCACACGTGCAGTTTCGGTGATACGGTAGTTTGCAAGGTTATCGTCAACTGTCTTAACAAGTGTGTTGAGCTTGGAAAGCATCCACTTGTCTAAAACGCTGAGACTGTCTTTATTAAGTGTATATTTGGTAGCATCAAAGTTATCGATGTTTGCATAGAGCACGAAGAAAGCATAGGTGTTCCACAGTGTGCCCATGAATTTGCGCTGGCCCTCGGTTACTGCTGCTTTATGGAAACGGTTGGGAAGCCAGGGGGCAGAGTTTGAATAGAAATACCATCTGATGGCATCTGCACCGTGCTCTGCGAGTGCATCGAACGGATCTACTGCATTGCCCTTGGACTTAGACATCTTCTGACCGTTTTCGTCCTGAACATGACCGAGAACGATAACATTTTTATAGGGAGCCTTATTGAAAATAAGGGTGGAGATTGCAAGGAGCGAATAGAACCAGCCTCTTGTCTGGTCAACTGCTTCGGAGATGAAGTCGGCAGGGAAGTTGTCGTCGAAAATCTCTTTGTTTTCAAAGGGATAGTGCCACTGAGCAAAGGGCATTGCGCCTGAATCGAACCAGCAGTCGATAACCTCCGATACTCTGTGCATTTCGCCGCCGCATTCGGGGCATTTGATGGTAACTGCATCGATGTAGGGACGATGAAGCTCTATCTCGTCGGGGCAGTTGGAACTCATGGATCTGAGCTCTTCTATGGAGCCGATGGCGTGGCGTTTGCCACAGCTACATTCCCAGATATTTAATGGTGTACCCCAATATCTGTCACGGCTTACGCCCCAGTCCTGAACATTTTTGAGCCAGTCGCCAAAGCGGCCTGTGCCGATACTTTCGGGAATCCAGTTGATTGTGTTATTATTCCTGATGAGGTCGTCTCTTACCTCGGTCATTTTTATAAACCAGCTCTCACGGGCATAGTAGATGAGGGGAGTGTCGCATCTCCAGCAGAACGGATAGTCATGCTCAAACTTGGGTGCGCCAAAGAGGAGGCCTCTTTCTTCGAGGTCAACAAGAACTTTCGGATCGGCATCTTTAACAAAAAGTCCCGCGAAAGGTGTTTCTTCGGTGAGGTGGCCCGAAGCATCTACAAACTGTACGGAGCAGACGGCGTATTTTCTGCCAACCTTGGCATCGTCTTCACCAAATGCAGGTGCAATGTGAACGATACCTGTACCGTCACTCATAGTAACATAGCTGTCACAAGTGATGAAGTGAGCCTTTTTGCCCTGTTTTTCGCAAGGAGCTTTCTGACATTCGAAAAGGGGCTCATATTCTTTGCCCTCAAGGTCGGCACCCTTGTAGGTTTCTATGATTTCATAAGCCTTGCCATCTTCCGAAAGCGTGCCGAGCACACTGTCGAGAAGTGCATTTGCCATGTAGTAGGTATAGCCATCTGCCGCTTTAACCTTGGAGTAGTCATCGTCGGGATTAACGCAGAGAGCAACGTTTGAGGGAAGAGTCCAGGGGGTTGTGGTCCATGCAAGGAAATATGCATCTTCGCCAATAACCTTGAAGCGCACAATTGCCGAGCGCTCTTTAACTGCCTTATAGCCCTGAGCCACCTCGTGAGATGAAAGAGGTGTGCCGCAGCGGGGGCAATAGGGCACAATTTTGAAACCCTTATAGAGAAGGCCTTTTTCCCATATCTGTTTGAGTGCCCACCATTCGGACTCTATGAAGTTGTTATCGTAGGTAACATAGGGATCGTCCATGTCGGCCCAGAAACCAACTGTGCCCGAAAAGTCTTCCCACATGCCTTTATATTTCCATACGCTCTCTTTACACTTTGTGATAAAGGGCTCGAGACCGTACTCTTCTATCTGTTCCTTACCGTCGAGGCCAAGGAGCTTTTCAACCTCAAGCTCAACAGGGAGACCGTGAGTATCCCAGCCGGCTTTTCTGAGCACCTTGTGGCCTTTCATGGTGCGATAACGGGGTATCATATCCTTTATAACTCTGGTGAGAACATGACCTATGTGAGGCTTACCGTTGGCAGTTGGAGGGCCATCGTAGAAGGTGTAGGTTTCGCCATCTGCCCTCTGGTCAATACTCTTTTGAAAAATGTCATTGTCTTTCCAGAATTTTTCAATCTGCTTTTCTCTTTCGACAAAGTTTAAATTGGTGTCGACTTTGTTATACATCTGTTGTTCCTCCTGACTGTATAAAACCCTCAAAAAAGGAAATTTTAGTCTTTTAGTTCATCTCATCATTATATATCACAGAGCCGAGTTTGTCAACTGTCTGAAAGCCCTGTGCCAAATTTTGCATCACGATAATCTACTCAGCTTTTATAGCCTCGTCGCTGAGTTTTTTAAAGGCTCTTTTCTTCACGAAGCCATATGCTATAAGATGCATCGCTATAACAACTATCCACGATGCCGACTGACCTAAGAATATCATGCCGAAGTAGTGGTAGATGGGGAGCAGGAAAAGCACCCAAAGCACTCTGAATACGCACGCACCGAAAAACGAATTGACCATGGCAACTGTTGATGCGCCAAAGCCTCTGAGAGCGCCTGCAAGCACATCCATGATACCACAAAGGAAATACGGTGCACCTGTTATTATAACTCTGATTTTACCGTAATGGAGAGCCTCCAGCGAGTCGGTGATGTAGATGCCGAGGAGAGAATCTGCAAAAATTACGCTCAGAGCACCAAGTGTCGCACCCGTTATGGTGACACAGAGAAGAGATGTCCATATGGTCTTTGTGATGCGCTCTTTTTTGCCTGCGCCATAGTTCTGGCTGACAGCTGTTACCGTTGTCTGATGGTAGGCATTCATCGAAGCATACACAAAGCCTTCAATGTTGACACCTGCGGCGTTGCCCGCAATGGCAGCTGCACCGAAAGAGTTTACTGCCGACTGAATGAGACTGTTTGAAAGGGCGAAAAAGCACGACTGTATGCCCGAGGGAACGCCGACCTTGAGTATAACTCCAAGCTCTTCTTTCCAGAGCTTTATTTTCGAAATAAACAACCGGTAAGGGCCTTCCGACCTCACAAGCACTGCAAGAACTGCAACCATTGATATAGTATTTGACACAGCAGTGGCAATGGCAACACCTGCCACACCCATGTGGAAAACGATAACAAATATAAGGTTTAAAATAACATTAACAATGCCTGCTGTTGAAAGTATGTAGAGCGGTCTCTTTGTGTCACCCACAGCTCTCAGAATTGATGCCGAAAAGTTATACACAAGTGATGCAGGGATGCCCAAAAAATAGATGCGCATATAAAGCACTGCGCCCTCGAGCACTTTGCCCTCGGGTGTGCCCATAAGAGAGAGAAGAGGTCTTGAAAAAGCTATGCCGAGGGCAGCTGTTATAATGCCCACGATTACACTCAGCAGCACCGATGTGTGCACCGATTTTGAAATTTTTACATTGTCTCTTGCGCCAAAGCTTCTTGCCACAGCAACACTTGCGCCAAGAGCAAGTCCCACAGAGAAGTTAACAAAAAGTGAACTTATGGAGCTTGTCGCCCCCACAGATGCCATAGCATCTGAGCCTGCAAATCTGCTCACTACCACGAGGTCGGCAGCATTGTAAAGAAGCTGCAGAAGACTTGTGAGGATAAGAGGAATTGTGAATGAGAGAATGTTTTTGAGAATAGAACCCTTAGTCATATCAAGCTCGTATTTTTTGGCGCTCATTTTTGATGTCTCCTTATATGTTTTTTGTTGTTAAAAGCACACAAATGCGGCAGACACCGTCTGCCGCATTTTATATTCTATTTTTTAATTATTTCATCAGAGTCGAGCATAATGGTGACAGGCCCGTCATTTATAAGCTCCACCAACATATCAGCACCAAAAACACCTGTGCCGATTTCTTTGCCGAGGTCGTCCTCACACAAAGATACAAACTTTTCGTAAAGCTCATTTGCCTCCGCAGGATTTTTGGCATCGGTAAACGATGGTCGTCTGCCCTTTCTCGAGTCGGCATAGAGCGTAAACTGCGACACTGCCAAAAGCGAGCCTCCCACGTCTTTGAGCGAAAGGTTCATCTTGCCTTCTTCATCTTCAAAAATGCGGAGATTTGTCATCTTGTCGCGCATCGGCACAAGACATGCCTCACTGTCTGCCTCACAAAAGCCAACGAGAGCCAGAAGTCCCTCATCTATTGAAGAACGGACCTTGCCATCTATTGTGACACTCGCTTTTTTAACTCTCTGGATAAGTATTCGCATGATCAGTTATTGCCCTTTTTGATTTTGGTATATCTTGCCGAATGGAAAACTATTGCAGCTACACAATATACAACATTAAATGCCCAGAGAGCATATATAACCGTTTTTGTGTTGATTACCTTGGAAAGTGAAAGAGCAAACTGTGACATTGTGAAGGAGCCTTCAGCTTCTTTCACAAGACCGGGAATGCCACTCACACCGTTTTCGAGGAGATAGTAGCCAATGCAGAGCACAACGCACACTACAACATACTCCCAGAGGAATGTGCATTTTTTCCATATGGCAACCACTGCCATTCCCACAGACAACACAAGTGTGATAAACTGAAGCACTGTAAGAAGTCCTGTGGCCATGACAAAGTTAGTGGTTACAGCATTGTGAATGTATAGCATAACGAAAAATGACACTATTGCCACCGTGGTGGAAACAAGAGTGAGGTTAGATTCCTTCTCAAGTGCCATTGCTTTATTTTGTTTTTGCTCAAAATTCTTTTTCTTCATTGCGAGCTCCTATCTGCAGTTTTTAACCCTGCAATAATTATAGCTTTAGTGTTTCACCAATCTCCCAGTTCATACATCACAGCAGTGATTGCAGCCAAGGGAGCAGTTTCTGTGCGTAAAATACGTGGACCCATCGACACAGTTTTGAAACCGTGTTTTTTTGCCAGCTCAACCTCGGAGGAATCAAAACCACCCTCGGGGCCGATGAAAATGCTGACCGAGCCGACACCCTCTGCACCTCTGAGCACTTCTTTTATGCTCACCGACTTTTCTTCTTCGTAGGGAAGAAGGCAGAGGTCGGAGTGCGAGGCTTCTTCTATGGCAGATGCAAAGGTCATTACCTCTTTTACCACGGGCACCTTTGCCCTCTGGCACTGCTTGGATGCCTCATGGGCAATCTTTTGCAAACGGTCTTTCCTTTTTGACGGGTCTTTTATGATTGCCACGCTACGCTTCATGGCAACGGGCACAACGAGAGATGCACCAAGCTCTGCACACTTTTGAGTGACAGTGTCGAGCTTATCACCCTTTGGCACGCCCTGATAGAGCGCAACCGAAAGCTTTGGCTCGGTGGGGTTTGGAGTGCGCGACTGCACCCTCACACACACATCGGTGTCACTTGCAGAGGAAATAACGCAAAGGTTGTCATATCCGTCTTTGTCACACACCACTATCTCATCGCCTGCATCAAGTCGCAAAACTTTTGATATGTGACGGGCATCCTGACCGTCTATACAGAGCTCACTGCCCTCCGACAAAGAAGTGCCAACAAAAAACCTGTGCATTACATTCACCTCTCAACAATTCATTATAACAACTATATATAGGTTTCGTCAAGTGTTTTTTGCTTTTATATTGTGGTGCACAGTCATTTTGTATGCTTCGTCACAATTTATCAAAGCTTCAATTTCAACTCATGCCTGAGGCGATTCATTGAGTTTACTTTGCAATGCATTGCGAGGCATAAGGTTTAGATGCAAACCACTTTTAATGATTTGACAACTCCGTTGTCATGAATTGGCTCTGCCATGAATTCTCGCTTCGCTCCATGAATTGAATTGCCTAAAAATGCACCAAAGGTGCAATTCATGAGCCGTAAGGCTCAATTCATGAAATCATTGATTTCAATTCATGCCGCATCGGCAATTCATTGAGTTTGCTTTGCAAACTCACACCTCACCCCCACCCAGCCGCCTGCCTTTGAGGAATGCTTTACACTAACTCCACCCTCACTGAAGGCAGAAAGAACGTCGGAAAGCCTTTCTTCGATGATGCCCGAGCACACAAAGGTGCCTCCGTCTTTTATAAGCTTTTTGACCGTGGGCACAAGCGCAATGATGACATCTGCCACGATGTTTGCCACAATAACATCATATTTTCTCACCGAAAGCTTTTCAAAGAGTGCTTTGTCACTTGTAACATCGCCCGAATATATGTGATATTTTGAAATGTCCACTCCGTTTAACGAGGCATTTTCCTTTGCCACATGCTCACATGCAGGGTCAATATCCACTGCCCACGCCTCTTTTGCACCGAGGAGAAGAGAAATTATCGAAAGTATGCCGCTTCCGCAGCCAAGGTCTAAAACATCGGTGGTCTCATCTATGGCGCCTTCAAGCTCTTCTATGCAGAGCTTTGTGGTGTGGTGGGTGCCTGTGCCGAAGGTCATGCCGGGATTTACAGTGAAAACTATACGGTCGGTTTCGCTCTCAAGAGGCTCCCACTCGGGCTGAATGAGAATTTTTTTGCCAACCTCTATGGGATGGAAAAACTGCTTCCAGTTGTTTGCCCAGTCTTCTTCCGAGAGACTGTCGGTTTCTATGTCAAGTCTGCCCCAGAGGCTCTCTTCATCTCTGCTTTTCAAAATGGCAAGACCATCTTTTATGAGTGATATTTTATCGGAAAGCTCTTCGTTTTTTTCAAGATATATTTTAACACGGGTTTCCTGCTTTTTCTCTTCAATGAGTTCTTCGTCCACATAGTCCCAGTATTTTGTGTTTTCTTCGAGAAAGCTTACAAAGTCTGTCTCGTCTTCAATAACCGCTCCCGTTATGCCGAGAGAAGAGAGCATATCGCACACAAAGTCTATGCCCACGGTCGATGTGAAAATGCTTACCTCTGTCCATTCCATGTTTTTTGTCTCCTTTTGTATTTAAACAGATTTCTTCAACGCATTTTTTGCTTTCTCATCTGCCTTATTTTTTCTCTGCAAAAACACAGCGCCCTCTCAGAACTCAAGTTCATCTCTGAAAAAGCCTCGTGTGTCGGCAAAATTGCCATATTTGTCGACAACCGACACCCTCACAAATTTTGCACGGTCATCAATTTCAAAATCGGCAGAGTTTATAGTTTCGCCTCTTTCGGCAAACAGCCCTTTCGGCGCTTTGCTGCCGGTAAACACCATAATTCTCTCCACATCTGAACATTCTATGTGGATTTTGTTGCCATCCATAGACACTTCTTTGAATGTCGGTCCCATCGACGAATACATTTCGCCCTTTTCCATTGCATCTATCACAGAGGCATATGTAAAACTCTCGGGCATGATCATTGTGAAAGCACCAAAGGAGTCGCAATGGGGAGAATCAGACGGATGTGTGTTGTGATTGTCATCGGCGCTGTGGCAGAAAATGCGTTTGCCGCAGGAGAGCATTTTGTCATAAAGCGCTGCATTGTATTCGAGTCTGCCGATCTGATAGCTTCCGTAATTGCACATTTCCATGCTGAAAAAGCCTTCATATTTCATTATGTCTGCCTCAGACTCCTGCGACCACCACGGGTGGTTATATGCCGCTATATATCCGTTTTCCCTTGCTGTTTTTATGAGCTCGTTTATGTATGACACACTATACTCTCTCTCCCTCTGAGAGCCAACCTTTTTAAGCTTTTCTTTTTCCTCGGAGGGCATATACTTACAATACTTCGGGTTATAGCACACAATGGCTTCGTTTTCGCTCTCGCGCGCAAAAAGATTTATGTGTATTTCCTTGTCATATACATCATAGATGCACTCGGGATTTGGTCTTACATAGGTTTCATACCCCGTTATTGCAATAAAAGCCTCGTCGCTGAGATACGAATGGCTTTTGGGCACCTCGTGATCGGTGATTGAAAGAATGGAATAGCCCCTTCTTTTATACCTTTCTTTCAGCTCAGAGGGAGTCTTTTTCCCGTCGGAAAGCACACTGTGACAGTGCAGATTTGCCTTGTATTGTTTTTTAAACGGTGATATCAGATACACAATAAATCTCTCCTTTGATGTTTTATGAAAAAAGTCTGCCGCATCAGCAAAACTCGCCCTGTGCGACCTTTATCAGCTCGCGCATGGCTCTGGTGCAATATTTGTTGTTTTTGTGTGCTATATACATTTTTCTTTCTTCAATTTCTTCTGCAATTCTGTAAAGCACCACATTCTCACGGTAGTTACCATATCTGAAAAATGTGTCGGTTATAAAGCACAGACCTATGCCCGACTCTGCAAGAGCATATGATATGTTAAGCTGGTCCACACTGAAAATAACATTTGGCTCAATGCTTTTTTTCTGAAATATTTTTGATGTACGGGTGTACATGTCATAGCCTTCTTTTAAAAGCACATAGCGTTCATCTTTAAACACGCTGATTGACACAGGCTCAATTTTGTCGATATCGGCAGAGGAGTCGTGGAAAAACTCAGGCTTTATCTGATGTTTTTCAAGGCCTTTGTTTATTTCGTGATCCTTTGGCACGCAAATGTATATCTTTTCTCTGCAAAGGGGATATTTTGTCAGCTCGAGTGCATCGTCAAGACTGTCTACCACAAGGTCTATCTCGCCCGATGCAAGCATTTTGTTCAGATTGTACGAGTTGGCTTCTCTGTGCTCGATGGTAATGCCCGGATGGAGAAGATGAAATTTTGTTATAATCCTCGGCAGAATATATGACGACACATAGTTGGCTCCGCCGATTATCACACTGCCGCTTTCAAGATTATAGATGTCGCCGAGTCTTTTTTCAAACTCGTTTTCCACATTCATAATCTGTTCTGCCGCTGCTATATATTCCCTGCCCACCTCGGTGAGCTCAAGACCGTGTCCTGTTCTTTCAAAAAGCTGTGCGCCAATCTTATTTTCGGTGTTTTTGATGGCGGCGCTGAGCGAGGGCTGAGATATAAAAAGGTTTTTTGATGCATTTGTAAAGCTTTTTTCTTTGTACAGCTCGTACACATATCTCCACTTTGAAAACATACGATATCTCCTGTTATAGTTTTTTTCTATAAATTTTATTGATTTTAAGTATTTGACTATATTATAACGCCGCATTATAATGCAGTCAAGAGATATTTTGGTGGTGTTAATTTTGGTCAGAAAATGTGCAGGCTTTGCCGAGATGTTTGTTCTTGCATTCCTCGGCGCACTCATCTATTGCGTGTTCGTGTTTCCAAACAGGTTTGCTCCTGCAGGGATAGACGGTGTGTGCACCATGATACAGGATACTTTCAATATAAACATGGGCTATCTTTCACTCATCTGTAACATTCCTCTTCTCATTGTTGCATTTTTAAGGCTGAGCCGTGAGTTTGCAATCAAAAGCTGCATATATGTAATTGTGTCGTCGGTGGCAGTCATCCTTATAAAAGAAAGCAGCTTTTCAAGATTTTTCTATTTCACCCCCACAGGCACAAGCACAGTGCTCGCGCCTCTCATCGCAGGGGTTATAAGAGGTATGATGTATGCCCGTGCTCTGAAGCTCAACGGTTCTGCAGGCGGCATTGACATAATTTCGGCTATAATAAAAATCAAAAAGCCTCATCTCAATTTTATGGACAATGTTTTTATCATAAACACCGTCATTGCCATAGCATCGTTCTGGGTTTACGGTATGAACATAGAGCCCGTCATATGCAGTATTATCTATGCCTTTGTGAGCAATCGCACCTGTTGTTATCTGCGTGATAAAGAGCATGAAAACATAAAATATGAAATCATCACAAAATCACCCGGTGAGGTTGTCGCCTACATAAACTCTCAGCTTCATCAGAAAGCAACTGTCTTAAATGCAAAAGGAGCATATTCCGACGAGGACACGAGTGTGGTAATGTGTATCGTGCAAAAAAACTATGCACCATATCTGGAGAGCTTTCTTTTAGAGCATCCCGACTGCATTACCTTCAAAAGCCTTGCATCTGATTCGATAGCAGGAGTTACATATAAATAAAAAGCATATTCCCAAAATTTTGATGAATAAATTTTACGGGCAAAGAGACGAAATTTTACATTTCGTCTCTTTGCCTTTTATAAGTCTGTCTTTTTTGACAACACAAAAGACTCACACTCTTCCAGAGGAAGAGCTTTTGAATAATACCAGCCCTGAATGTAGTCACAATCAGAATCAGACACCAAAGTGTTCTGACTTTCTGTTTCAACACCCTCGCATATAACCTTTATGTTCATGCTGTGGGCAAGAGCAACAATGCCCGAAAACAAATCCCTGCCCTTGCCGGTTTCAGTTTTGAGCAAAATGTCACGGTCAATTTTTACCACATCGATGGGATAGTCACAAAGGTTTGCAAGCGAGGTGTAGCCGCTTCCGAGGTCGTCGAGATATATCTTAAAGCCAAGCTCTTTGCATGCCTTCACATTCCTTGTGGCAGTTTCTCTGTCTTTTTCGATGGCATCTTCGGTTATTTCAATGGCTATTTTTGATTTGTCAAAGTCATAGCCTTTTGCAATCATAATGAGCTTTTCTATAAAGTTTTCTTCCGAAAGGGTAATTCTTGTAAAGTTGCACGAGATTGAGATGTGCCCAAGCTCTGTGCCCTTCCATTTTTCAAGCTGCCGGCACGCAAGGCTGAACATGTGGAAATCGTGTCTGGATATGAGTCCCGAAGCCTCCATGCTTTCGATGTATTTGCCGGGGCTGAGCAGACCTTTTTCGCGGCTGTCCCATCTCGAAAGCGCCTCTGAGGACACAATTTTTTTGGTTTTGTTATCTACAATAAACTGCAGATACATCTTAAACTCATCATCATCGAAGCCTTTTAATATGCTTTCGGTGATTTTTTTCTCTTCCTGAACAAGATTCATGGAGTGGGTGTCACAGTACACAATCTGCCTGTCGGTGCCGAAAATTCTGTTGCAGTTCTTTCTCAGATTAAAAAGAAGTATCTCGCAGTTTCTGTCACAAGAGGCAAGATGATAGGCAGCGGCATGAAAAACAAGCTTGTTGCTTTTTTCCTTCATGTCTTCAAAGCTGTTGAGCCTGTTCATAATCTCTTCAAGTCTCTTTTTGGCATCTTCGTCGTTTGTAGACTGAAATGCAAGAGCAAAACCGTTCTCGGTTATACGCGCAGCCATTTCCCTGTCGCCCGTGTTTTCCGAAAGCACGAGAGAGGTATACCTCAGAACCTCGTCAAAAGAGCTGTCGCCATGATAGGAACGGAGGTAGCTGCTGTCTAAAATGATGTAGGCAATGTAGTAAAGATTTCTCGCAATATCGCCTATGGTGTATCTGAAGTGATATTTGAAAAACTGCAGATTGCCCATTCCCGTTTCGGCATCTGTCATTCTGTCGGCTTCGTTTTTCCTTTGCATGTTTTTTATGCGCAAGATAAGGAGCACAATAGCTCCTGCCATGACAATCAAAACTGCAAGCGCACCTGCAAGATACTTGTAGCCAAATTTTGTTTTCTCCGATGCATAGGAAAGATATATGCCTCTTTTCTTTGCCTCAGAAATTTCCCCTGCCTTTTCTTTAATGAGAGAGGCTTTGGCATCGTCACAAAGCGGTGTGAAAACAAGGCCCGATTTCACGGTCTTTCCGTCTTCCTCATAGGATACCAGTTCAAGATAGTCTTTGCCAAAGGGCATCTTTCCATTTGCTGACGAAACAATGTCGGCCTGAAGATTTTTACCCATTTCAAAACGGTCATCCTTGTTACCGTTGATATAGACAAAGTCAAGTCCCGAGCTCTCGGAGATTGTGCCTAAAAGGTCGGGAATGATGCCTCTGTACTCCTTGGCGTCTGTGTCATAATATTCCAGAGGATAGCTGTCGGGACTGCCTGCAACATAGATGCAGTCTGCATAGCCATCTGTGGAAGGAGTGGTTATAACCTCAGCTGTGGCAGGCTGTGCAAAAAGTGCAGGCAGGAGGAGAAATAACATTATTAACTTTTTCATCTTTCTGTCACCACGTCTTTTTATATATTCATTTTCTTTCGTTCTATTCTGCCCCAGTCGAGCTTTTTCTTTTTGTAGCCTTTAAAAGCTGTAAGGCGTACAAAAGCCATGATAAATCTCAGTGTTGTCACCTCAAAAAAGCAAAGCATTATTGCCTTGAGGCAGTCTTTTGGTTTGACGGTGAGGTCTATGGTCTGAATTCTCGAAAAGAAAGCTGTGAGTGTGAGAATGGAGTTGTAGGAAGCATATATCAGCATAAACAAAAGCATAAACGGCAGATTCAGAAGGTCTATGCAGTAAGCCATAACCATTGTGAACACACCAAAAACCTCAATAAATGGCGAAAGCAGCTCATACAAAAGGAAATACATGTACGATATAAATCCCACTGCTCCGTATTTGGGGTTTGCCATCATCTTTTTGTGCTTCCACATTGTCTGAAAAAGACCGAGATGCCAGCGCTTTCTCTGTTTTTTAAGGTCGCCGAGCTTTTCGGGCACCTGAGTCCAGCAAACTGCATCGGTGGCATATCTTATGGAATAGGGAATTTTGTTTGTAAGGCAGTAGGAATGAAGCTTCACCACAAGCTCCATATCCTCACCCATTGTGCCATGGTCATAGCCGCCTGCGGCAACAACCACGTCTTTTTTGAACATGCCAAACGCACCCGAAATGATGAGAGAACCGTTGAAGGCATCAAAAAGTATTCTCGATGCAAGGAAAGAACGGTCATATTCCAGAAGCTGCATGCAGGCTAAAATGCTTTTGGGAAGACGGTATTTTACCACCTTGCCATCGGCAAGCTCCACATCGTTTGACGGGCGCACCGTTCCGCCCACAGCCACAACATTTTCCTCTTCCAACACGGGCACAACAAGCTTGCCGAGCGAGTCATACTGCAAAACCGAATCGGCATCCATGCAGATGAAATACGGATACTGCGAAGCGTTTATGCCCATGTTAAGTGCGTCTGCCTTTCCTCCGTTTTTCTTGCGGATGAGAGTGAGAGGCACTTTCTGTTCGTGCGATTCATATATGAACTCTTCTCTCTGGCAGGCAATAGACCTGTGGATAGGACGTCTCACGGGATGCATGTTATATGCATCAATCAGCTGCTGTGAGGTGGTGTCTTTCGAACCGTCATCCACCACAACAATTTCGTAGAGACGGTAGTCGAGAGTGAGGAGTGATTTTACAGTCTGAACAACCGTCACCTCTTCGTTGTATGCCGGCACCACAATGGTGATGGGCACGAAGTAGTTTTCGGTAAACTTGTTCATCAGACGGTCCTGTGTTTTTCTTTTGTAAAGAGTGGTTGCACCAACCACCACAGATAAAAACAAAAATGTGGAATAGCCTATGAGATATACAATGAAAAGCACACCTATGGTGTCAAAAATCTGCTTTATTGTTTCCATTTCCATTATGATTTCACCGCCTCCTGTGCATCTCTTCTGTCAAGACGGTAGCGCATAATCTCTCTTGCATATCTGTCGTTTCCGTCAAACACACCGATAAGGTCCTGATATGTATAGCCGAGCTTTTCACATGAAATGGCACTGTTTTGTCTCACATGCCAGCTCGAGCAGGAAAGGTTTTTGACAAGTATTCTGAATGTGGCATCGCCGGGGTATGACTTAAGAGCCGAGGTTGCAATTGCCTGATATTCCCATGTGCGATTTTCAAGGTTTTCGGCAAGGTTTAATATCACAGGTTTTGCCTCATCGGAGGGGAATTTTTCAAAATAACGAATGGCACAAAACCTTATTTCGTTGTTTTCTTTTTCATCTGAAAGCAGGCTGAGCATTTCACCGTCGCACCTTACGCCTGCAAAGCGAAAATAGTTTAAAATGTTAACCCTCATAGTGACAGAATAATCTTTGAAGCTTTCAAAAAGTGTGTTTTTCAAAGCTTCTTTGTCGCCTCTGTAAAACATAAGACCGTCGGTTATGAGCTTCGGATGGTGAAAAGAAAGGTTTGTATCGATAACCTTGAGAGCTCTTTTCACGATGTCGGGTCTTTGCATGCTGTAAAGCGATTTCAGGGTGTTTTCTCTGCAATACACATTTACCGAGCGCAAAAGGTCAAAAAGCGCCGAGGTGAGTCTGTCGCCCTCGTGATGCCTCAGAATGTTGTATTTGTGCAGTATGTAGGGGAAGTATGCAATTTTAATGGTGTCTTTGTTTATGTAGCGTCTTGTGAGAGCTTCGAAAACATCGAAGGTGTCCACAAGATATTTTTCGCAATATTTTGTCTCCTTTTCATACACCTCTTCAAGAGCCTTGTCGAAAGCTGTAACACCTGCTGTTTTGTCAAGCTCTCTGAGGAGAATTTTTTTGTGCTTTTCAGATATTTTTCCACCGCCTTTGAGAATATCTATCTGCCCGGCGAGTATTTTTTTCAGCTTTTCAGAATCGGTGATGAGGGCGCGCGCTCTGTGCTTCAAAACGAAAACATAGATTATATTATACAAAATCATGCTCACGCAAATTGCAATGTATGCATAAATCATTATCTCTATTTTCATTTCTTTGCATCCTCCTTCCACAAATCCTGCATTATATAGTATGATTTTTTCAGTCTTTCGTGATAGGTCACCTTGTTGCCCCAGCCCCTCAGCTCAATTTCACCGAGACTTATTCTGTCATCTCCCGTGCCCACACCCGCATGCATTTTATCTATCTTTATATATTCAATGCCATAGTTTCCGTCATAGTAGTCGTCGTGCACAAGCATCTTGGACGGATCGGCAAAGTTCATAAGCTGCCACGGAAGCTTTATTTCGATGTAGTCACCGTTTGCCATGAAGTCGGCAAGGGAGTTAAAATCTTTGCTTTCGGGGTTTGCGTTGCCATAGAGAAGCTTGCCTGTTTCGTAGCTTTCGGCAACGGTTTCCTTGGTTTCGGGCGAGAGAGCAATCGCAGTACGAAGTATGAGGTCCACCGTCACAAACTCCGACGAGTTTTTGTCGGGGATGTTTCCTTTTAAATATGTGTCAAAGTCGTAGATGTCTTTCGAATAGGTAGACCGCATAGCATCGTAGCGCTCCTGAACAAGAATGCGGCTGTTGTCTTTTCCGTCTATCACAATAACAAAGTCTGCATCTCTGTCAAATTTCACATCATAGTTTTTGCAGTAGTTACTGCCGGTTTTGGGGGTGATGTCGAGAGGAATGTACAGACGGTCTTTTTCAATATCGAGACCGTCTTTTTTGACGAGAAAATACATAAACTTTTCGTCATACTTAACCGAAAGCTCAATGTCGCCTTTCCGGATGATGTCATCTTCGGTCCATTCACCCACATCGCCATCCACATAAGATACCGATTTTTCATCTCCGGGGTCAAACGACAAAAGTCCGAAATACTGCTCATTTGTCTGATAGTCGGACCAGTATGCAGTTCTTGTGAGGTTGACAGCGTGCATTGTGTTCCATGTGCGCTTGAACCATTCATCCTGCCAGGTGAACACACATCCACCGTTGCAACCTGTGGCCTTGATGTCTTCCCAGCAATCAATGAGAGCCTGCCCCTGCGCCTGCTCAGAGGTGTTGCCCTGATTTCGACCGGTATCTTTGTCGACCTGAGCCATGCCTCTGCCCGTCGACACGCCAAATTCCGACACAACCACGGGCATGGAGTGGTGGTTGTTGAGCATAGTGAGATATGCCCTGTATGCATTTACCTTGCCATCTTCGTTTCTGAAGGTCTCCTTTGGCTCAATGCCAAAAACAGACCAGTCATTTGCAAAGCTTAGGTAGTACGGATAGTAAGGATACACATGGTACGAAGCAAACTGACCGGGCCGGAAAGACTCGGTTGTCCTGATGTGCTCTGTGTCCACGCGGGCGCACTTCATGAAGAAATCCTTTATGATTTTGGGGTATTCAAAGGGGTCGGTTGTGGGCCAGTTTGAAAATGCTATCATTCTCTGCTCGCCATAGCGCCTTGTTTCATACTCTATGGTCTTGTCGCCCACCATGGTGAGCATTGTTTCAAAGGGTGTGGCATCGGATGAAGTATACATATATTCACCCTTGTATGATGAATATCCCTCTTTTCCTCTGTACAAATCGTCGGTGTAGGCAACTGTCGAGTCATCCCATTCCACACCGAGAATATAGCCTATAACCCAGGGGGAAACATCTTTTTTGTAGGTTCCGTGGCCTGCGCTGGCAACTCTGCCGAGGTTGAGCTTTCTGTTGCCATGAATAACATCGACCATTACTTTCGAGTGCTCTGAGAAAGTGTCATAAAAATCTTCATCGTATGCATCTCTGTGCGAATTTAACACATAGTCGTTCACCCACACACCGTGAAGCATATAGAGGGGGTTTTTGTTGTCTTTGTTGTATTTGTAAAATGCGTTATAGAAGGTGTCGTTCTGAATGGTATACACTCTTATGGTGTTTGCTCCCATTTCCTGAATGTAGCCAAACCATCTCAGATAGGTCTCCTCGTCGATGGCAAAGGATGTTGCCCACTCGCCCGGCAGTCCCGAGCCGAGATTGACACCACGGATTTCAAACTCCTCGAAGGCGTCTTTGTCTTTTACGAAAATCTTTTCTCCTTCCACCTTTGTGAAATAGTGCAAGGGCTTTTCTTTGCCAAAATCAAGATACACACCCTCATAGAAGTAAATCCAGTCAAATGCAAGAAGCACAAGTATGATTGCCGATACTATTATTATAAACTTTTTCATTTCCTGTGCCTCCCTTTCTTTTTTTAGTCTGATACTTCGTTATATTTTTTGGTTTTCGATTCTGCACTGTTTTGCCTTAGAGATTCTATGTTTTCGTCCATAAAGTCAAGTCTTTTTGTGAGAAAATCTTTAAGCTGACCTATGCTTTGGGCATAGCTTCTGGGGTTTCTGTAAGACGGATGGAGAAGGTCATGCTCCTCTGAGAAAGTGTGTCCCCATCTTTCGTAGTTTCTGTCTATTGCCCCGCCGAGATAGGTGACGGTGTCGTCTATGAAGCCAAAGAGATAATCCTTACTGAAAACCGTTTTGCGAAGTTCTCTATATCTCGAGACCACCCTGTCGGTAAAATCACTGTCCATAAAAAGCATCTGAAACCATAACACCGAGTTGAGCCTGAACTGGTCTGTGGGCATGGCCTGCTCCTGATAGGCATCGCACGAGGAGTTAAAATCCCACACACACATTTTATATTTGCCCGAGGTGTCTTTGTAGATATAGGTCGAAAGCGATCCCGCATCGTAGTTGCAGGTGAGCTCGTTTATGAGGAAATAGTCCACAAACGAATCCACATCTATATAATTTTTATAACCGTATTTTTCGTTATTGTAGTCGTAGGAATAAAGCGTTTTTTCAAACAGCGAAAACTCATTCTTTATGGCTTCCTTAAGCCCGGTGGTCATGTTTTTTTCTCCCGGATACACAAGCTCGTGCTGAGTTTTTGCCCTCGTGGTGTAGTTTGTGAAGGGATAGAGCTTGTTTTCCTCGCCGGTGTCTCCCCAGTCAAGACGGAGAGCATAACCCGAGAAGGTGTTGTCTTTTTTATTTACCGAAAGAGACAGTCTTGCTCCCTCTTTGCCTGCTGTTATCATTTCGGTGGCAAGATAGAGCCCACGGTATTCACCGTTCAACACAAGCTCACAAAACCGTACATTCGGGCTGTATTCCATGATTTCGCCCGCAATGTTGTACCACATATAGTTACGGATGAGGGTTTTGTCCAGAAAAGGCCCGTGAAGCGCCCACTCGTGATGAGAATCCATGCCGAGAAAGCTCTGGGGATTGTTTGTCAGGTCACTGTTTATAAAACGTATAAAATAGTTTGCCTTTTCAAATCTTCTCGACGAGTGCCCTCTCACTCTTATCATCACATCGCCAAGGTCGGTTTTTGCATCGGTGAGATAGTTTTGACCACTGTCTGAGTCTGTAACACACACTCTTGCATTTACTGTTTCAGCTCCGTCTGATGCCAAAGTGTAGTCAATCACATTATGTTCTTCGTCATACACGGGAGCGCCCGGTATGGCTTCTCCGTGGGTGTCTATGCTCACAATCGGCAGATGAGAGCTGAGCACACCGTCTGATTGCAAGGTGGCATCAGCTTTTTCTTCCATAATGTGCTCTATATATCTTTTTCCGTTATCCTCGGGCATAGCCCCCGAGATAAAGACTATCGCAACGAGCGCAAGGGCAAGTGCAGATAATCCTATTAACTTGTATTTCAACCCCTGCACCTCCCGACAGATCAGTTGGATATTTCGTCGTTTTGCATTACTGTGTTCACATATTCGATGTTGCCTGTCTTATATATTTCGTCATTGATTGCAATGTTGTGCTTTCTTTCTGCCTGCATAAGAAGCTTCTGGGTAATCTCATAGATAAATTCGACCGATGTGTCTGTTGTGTTTTTGACTCTGAGCACAGCCTTTGCGCCAAAGAACTTATACATCACTGCCTGAATCTGCGCTTCCTTTGTTCTGCTTCCGCGGATTATCACAAGCATACGGTTGTTGTTTTTGATAGCACCGAGGATGAGAAGAATAACAAAAACAAAACCGCTTCCTATGCCTGCCACCACAAAGTCGCCAACGCCGCAGCATATGCCGACAATGATTGTCCAGAAAATGTAGACAGTGTCTCTCGAATCCTTGATGGCTGTTCTGAAACGGACAATAGAAAGCGCACCCACCATACCGAGTGACAGGGCAACATTGTTGCCGATGACTGTCATAACCATAGAGGTGAGCACGGTAAGAACTACGAGCGAAACATTAAACTTTTTGCTGTATATGGTGCCACGGTGGGAAATCATGTACGAAACAAAAATCAGAAAGCCTAAAATGCCCGAGATGGCAATGTTTGCGGCAATCTGCTCCCATGTGAGCGTGGACTGGTCTTTAATTAAGTTAAAAATCTGACTTCTCATTTTTACTCTCCTTTACCCAGCCAGTTTCTGAGCACCATCGACATTTCGGCTCTTGTCACATTGCCCGAAGGATTAAAGCTTCCGTCGGCGTTGCCTTTTAAAATGCCATTTGCCAAAGCCCAGCTGACTGCATCTGTGTTTTCTTTAGATATGTTTTCATAATCGGTAAATTTTGTAATATCTGCCGCTTTCGACATGTCAAGCCCGAGATACTTTGCACATCTATGCATTGCCTCTGCAAGATTTTCGCGGCTGATTGGCTCATATGGCTTAAAGCTTTTGTCATAAGAGGCATCGAGTATTTTGTTTTCCGTTGCCCAGCTTGCCGCACCATACCACCACTGTGTGCCGTCTGAGTCGCTGAACGCAGCGTTTTCTTTTGCCCCGTCTGCTCCTGCAAGCCGGCCAAGAAGCGTTGCCGCCATTGCCCTTGTTATGCTGTCTTGCGGCGCAAACTCCCTGTTGCCGACGCCTTTCATCAAACCATTCAGGTATGAATAATACACACTCCCCGAAAACCACTCATCTTTACCCACATCATCAAAAATCTGATAGTCCGATGCAATTTCGTCGGTGTTTTGCACCTTAAGAAAATCTATGCCCTTGTTTATTCCGTTATTTTCGTCTTTTTTGTCAATTCTTTCAAGATAGGTCCCTATGGGAGTGCCATCCATTCTGCAAGGTCTTCCCAGAAGCATGAGCTGCTCTTTTATGTCACAGCCTCTTACAAAATAGTTTGCCTCTGTGCCCCTTGCTCCGTCTCCTGCCATGAGAAGCCTGTAACCCGTGCTTTCAAGGATTATTCTGTCGCTCTCGTCACTTCTTTTTGAATACGGATATGCCACAGTTTCAGGTTTTTTGCCTGTCCAGCCCTCCATGCAGCTGACAGAGAGGTCATAGTCTTTTTTGACCTCTTCTGCAAATTCTTCTTCGCTTTCGCCCTCACATATTGACATGCCTATTCGCTTTTCTTTGTTGTAGACATGAAGACCGTATGTGTGGGAGCAAAGGTTAATCTCTCCGCTTTCCGACATTTCGATAAGCTCTTCCCAGGTGCAATACGGAGCGCTTTCACCTTCTCTTGTGCCTCCCTCTTCCAGCTTTTCCCATGTGGAGTCGACATTTGCACCTATTATGTTGAAATCGGCTTTCATGTTGTACTTTTTCAAAAGAGGATATGCGTTTGTATATACGCCCCACGAACCGTCGTCGATGGAAATTATAACTGCCTTATGCGGAAGTGATTTTTTCCCTTCGAGATGTCTGAGTAAATCGTCCGATGTGACCGTCACATATCCGTTTGATTTCAGCCAGAGAAGATCCTCTTCGAAAGAGGCGGGGCTTATGGAATACTCGTCATATTCCACCCCTGATTTGACATCTTCCTCGGTCACAAAGTTGTGATACATTATCACACTCACCTTTGAAAGAGCGCCCGGACAAATCTCTGCCTCAAAAGGAGATGTTTCATTTGTCTCATCTTTGGCATCATATTTTTGCACTTTATAAAAGTATGTGCCGCCATATCTTACAGTGTCGTCACGAAATGAGCCTGTGGATGATGTGCCGATGTGCTCATACTGTCCGTCTATGGCATCGGCTCTCAGGATTTTATATTCATCATCTTCTCCCTCCCACATAACCACGATGTTTCCGGGGTCCTGCCAGATTGCTCTGCCATGAAGACTTGCACTCACACAAAGTGATGGCAAAAGCATTACAAATGTGAGAAACAAACAAAAGCTTTTTTTCATATATCCGTCACACCTCCGCATAGCTTTGCTGACGCGCCAGAGCATATTTGCTCACCGACAGCTCGCTTTTGTTGATACTGTTTATAAACTGTCTGATATAGTCAAGCAGAAATCCGTTGAACTTTACCTCTAAAACAACATTGAATTTATCAAGCACAGGATACATCACAAGGTTTTCGGAAAAGAGGTCAAAACACGCCTCCGTTGCCACAATGTTGTTGTCGAAGGTGATTCTTATTTTATTCTCCTTTGCTATGTATGCCTTACGGTTATACTGAACAATGGTTTTAGGACGGTAGCATCTGGAGTGCATAAGGCCATAGCACTCTTTTGCAAAATCCTCCTCATATCCGAGAAGCACCTCATATCTGCCGCCAATGAGTGCCTCGGCGTCGGCCTTTGTCATGCGCAGAGATCGTTTCTTTTGCGAAGCGCCCTGCTTCTGCTTCATTTCGAGCATTGCAAAGTCGTGCTTTGGGTCATATATTCTCAGCCTTATTTTGCGCCTTGTCTCAACGCCCTCGAGCTTTTCAAAAAAATCGTCGTCATAGACGGTGTCAAAATATAATGACCTTATGACATATCCGTCAATTCCGTTGTGCTCATCCTGAATGAGCAAGCTGTCGAGGTAGTGCGACTTGGTGCGGAACTCTTCAAGACTTATCAAAAATTTCTTTTCTTCTCTTGTTACAATGTTCATACAAAAACCTCTCTTGCAAAAAAAAGCTGCAACAATAGAAAGTCACAAAAGACTCTTATCATTGCAGCTGGACTGGCATAGCATAAAACCTTAGCCTCTTTGCTTTGCGTCGCCGGTTTTCACCGGTTTTGCCAAATATTATCTTAAACCATCATAGCACAATGAACTATCCTTGTCAAACAAAATTTAATCTTTTGCAAACACCCACAGAGTGTCTTTGATATTTTCTTTTTCGTCACCAAGTTTGTACACACTCAAAATGACCGTTTCACCGTTTGTCTTTTTGTATGTAATCTTGGGTATTTTGTTTTCGGAAAGCTCTCTTCTTATGGCATCATAATTCAAAAAGCTCATAACAGATCTGTGAAAATCGGGATGCACAAGCTCGTCTATATATTTCGACAAAAGTCTTGAGAAATTATCTTCGTCCTCTTTGTAGCCAAGATATGAAGGCATAAGAATTCTGTGTGCGTTGTCGCTTTCAAGAGAAACTCTGTAAATTCCGTTGTAGTGATCTTTGAGTATAGAAAGCATCGTGTCGATTTCCCTGATTCCTGTTCTTGTCTGAACATAGGTATTGTCGGCATCTTTTGAGATACTGCTCTGTTCTTTGTTCTGATAATACTGTGCTTTTGCTTCATACATGCGTATTTCGGCCTCTCTCACCATTTCTTCGCAGTTCACATTCTGCTTTCTGTAAGATGTGCCGATGGCAACGTTGTAGTCGGTGGTTTTCAGCTGTTCAACAAAAGAATTTAATTTCTTTTTCACCTGCTCGGGCGCTCTGCCTTCCACAAAAACAAGAAATTCATCGCCGCCCATGCGATAGATGTGGTGACCGAAGAAGTTTTCTTTGAGTGTGTTTGCAATATAGATAAGCATCTCGTCGCCTGCTGCATGACCGTATTTGTTGTTACGGAGATGAAGCTCGTTGACGTCGATGTATATGCAGGTAAAATCTTCGGGTTTTTCTTCGTCGAAGGTCAAAATGTCTTTTTTGTATGCCACTCGGTTCATTGCACCTGTCAGAGAATCGGTTGTGGCAGCAGTTTCGGTTTTGTTCAGATGCTTTTTGTTATAAATCGCAATAGAGAAGCAAACAGCCACCTCTTCAAGCAAGGACACCGACATGCGGCTCTTGCGTGGATTTATAACACCAAGTATGCTCACATGGTTGTTTTTGTCGGTAACAAAAGCAAAAGAAACCTCTTTTATTTCGTGTTCATTTGCAAAATCATACAACCTTTTGTTTGTTTTTAAAAGGTGGGCATCGGGTTTTATGCTCATAAGACCGACTGTGGCACTGCTAAGCTTATGAAGCTCTGCTGCATAACGGAAAAGCTCTGCCACAAAAAAGCTTCTTTCACCGCCTGAAAGAAGGCTCGATTCATACTGAGGAGCAATGTAGTGATATTCTTCACCGTCTGTGTCGACCAAAAAAGCCGACCTCGACGCCGACAGCGTCATAATGCTTTTGAGCGCTTCCGAAATATTGCCTTTTGTCTGGTTGATGTCGAGCAAAAGCTTTCTTGTAATCGAAGCATATGTTATCACCAAAGACCTGCTTTTTTCACTCAGCATCAGATAGAGCACATAAACCACAACAATCAAAAGTATCAAAAGGAATGTCCTTAGTAAAACTCCCGATATCACATGGGTTTTTGCAAACACCTGGTCTTCATACCTTGCAAGCATGATGCCCCAGTTAAAATCATCCATGGTGGAGTAGTGGAGGTACAGATTCTGTCCGTCTCTTATCGACTTAAACGAGCTGTAACCGTTGGGCGAGTCAATAATTTCTTCAAAAGAATAGCCCTTGTTGAACTCACGGTTTTTGAGAGAAGAAATGTTCCCTTCGGCACCTTCAATGGTGTTTATGACATAGTTGCCTGTTTCTTTATCATACACAAAGAGCTGAGCGTTGAGCTCCTGTGCCATTTTTTCATATTTTTTGCTCATGGTATCGAGCTTGATAACTCCATAGAGCATTCCCACAGTTTCGCCATTTGCAACAATCGGAACTGCGCTTCGTATGATTTCGTGTCCGTCTCTTGTAAGGTCGGGCACTCTGCCGCTTATGTATTCGCCCCTTGAGGCTTCATCGGCAAAAGAAATTTTCCCGTCTAAATCGACAGAGCCTATTTTGGTAACAAAGGTGTTGTCGGGGTTTAAAATGCCGATGTTTGAAAAAAGACCTATGGGTTCAAACGAATCGAACATAGTGTCATAATTTTCTCCGTCTTTATAGAGGTCGGCAGCAAAATGAGCCATGGTGACAAGGTTTTCTCTGTCTGATTTTATCTGGAGAGTGAGGTCGTCTTTAATTTGCTTTGTCTGAATATGGAGCATTTCATAAGCTTCGTTTTCCGCCTCATTGTAGAAAAATCTTACCATCGACAAAAACACTGCACATATGAGTATTGCAGTTAAAACGGTGTATAAAATATTAAATTGTCCGCCTTTTTTCTTTCCATATGTAATTGCCATTTATTCGTTGTCTTCTTTCTTATTATAATTAAAAAGCTCTGTTTGTTTTATCATACCACTATTTAACACAAATTTCAAGTGCTGAATACATCTACACAAAAATAAAGCAAAACACAAAAAATATTTGCGTTCCCTACTCTCCTCGCCTATTTTTTATGCAATCGGCACGCCTCAAAAAATGCCTGTCCAAATTTCCTATTGACAATGCAATGAAGAAAATATATAATATTATGTGTATATTTAATATAGGAGAGTTATGTTTTGAGAGTTATTTCAGGCACAGCAAGAGGGCTGAAACTGGCTTCGCTCGAAGGCGACGCCACGCGTCCGACGCTCGACAATGTTAAAGAAGCCATATTCAGCATGCTTTTTGGCAAAGTGAGAGATGCCCGTGTGCTCGACCTTTTTGCAGGCTCGGGAGCTCTCGGCATTGAAGCGCTGTCAAGAGGAGCTTCATCTTGTGTGTTTGCCGACAAAAATCCCAAAGCCATACGAGTGATAGAGGACAACCTCTCACGCTCCCGCACAAAAGACAGGTCACTTGTTTTGTGCTCCGATTTTGGCGATGCACTCTCACGCCTTCACAGAGAGGGGCGCAAATTTGACATCATATTCTTAGACCCTCCCTATGCCGAAGACTTTTTGGACAAGGCCCTTTCGGCCATCGCATCACTTTCGCTTCTTGCTGATGACGGAGTGGTGGTGGCAGAGTCGGAAAGAGGCACAACCTTAGATATACAACACTACAAACTCTTAAAAGACAAAGACTATGGCAGAGTTTGTATCAAATTTTTGGAGGCACTATGAAAATAGCTGTATATCCCGGAAGCTTTGACCCCATGACCAACGGACATCTGGATATAATAAAAAGAGCTGCCAAAACATTTGACAAGGTGTATGTTGCCATTCTCACCAACAGCGCAAAAAACCCTGAGTTTTCCATTTCTCAGCGCATCGACTGGCTGAAAAGAGGCACCTGTGACCTTGACAATGTAGAAATAGAAAGCTTTTCAGGCCTTTTGGTCAACTATGCCAACGAAAAAGGCGCAAACATCATCATCAAGGGCCTCAGAGCAGTGTCCGATTTTGAATATGAATTTCAGATGGCACTCACAAATCGCGCATTAAGCCCAAACATTGAGACCATGTTTCTTATGACAAACGGCAAATATTCCTACCTTTCATCGAGCATTGTCAAAGAAATTGCCCGTCTCGGCGGCAGCCTCAAAGGTCTTGTGCCCGATTTTATGATAGAAGAAGTAACAAACGAAATTAAGAAAACCCAATAAAGGAGGATACATACGATGGATGTAATCGAACTTTTAAGCGAATTAGAGGATATTGTGGACAAAGGCTTTGAAGTACCCTTTTCCAAAAAAACCCTCGTAAACAAAGAACAGGTTTTGTCTATCATCAACGACATAAGCATTCAGCTCCCCGATGAGCTCAGAGTGGCAAAATCTATTGCCGAAGACAGCAAAAGAATTATTACCGACGCTCAGAAGCAGGCAGATGCAAAGGTTAAAGAGGTAGAAAACAAAATCCTTGCTCTCATCGACGAGCACGAAATCACCAAAAAAGCTGTTGCCAATGCAAACGAAATCATTGCAAAGGCTCAGAAAGACGGCAGAGAAATAAGACTTGCTTCATTAAAATTTGCCGATGACATCTTAGAAAAAGTAGAAACCGATTTCAAAGCTGTCAACGAAAAGGTTAAACAGTGCAGAACAGAGCTCAGAAAATAATCTGGGAAAATTAAGATTTTCAAGACCAATACCTTCACATTTTTGCATGTGAAGGTATTTTGTCATAGTGAGGTATCGAAATATCATGAAAAAAGACATCATAGTAATAAAGGTGGGCACATCCACTCTCACCTACAATGGCGGCGGCATCAACATCCGTCGTGTTGAGTCTTTGGTGAAGGTTCTTTCCGACATCAAAAACTCAGGCAAAAAAATCATCCTCGTGTCTTCAGGTGCCATCAGCATAGGCATGGGCAAGCTCGGCATAACCAAGCGCCCCGACTGCACCCGTGACAAACAGGCACTTGCCGCAATCGGTCAGTGTGAGCTCATGAACTACTATTCAAAGCTTTTCGGAGAGTATAACCACAACGTTGCACAGGTGCTTTTGACAAAAGACGTTGTGACAGATAATGTGCGCAACACAAACGCAGTTGCCACCTTTGAAAGACTCCTTGAGCTCGGCATCATACCCATCGTAAACGAAAACGATACCGTCAGCACCGAGCAGATTGAATTTGGCGACAACGACACCCTCTCGGCAACGGTTGCGAAGCTCTCGGGCGCAGACCTCCTTGTCCTTCTTTCCGACATCGATGGTCTCTATGATGCTGACCCGCGCAAAGATGAAAATGCAAAGCTCATCGATGTGGTAGGGCAAATCGACGAATCAATCGAAGCTCTGGCAGGAGGCGCAGGCTCTCAGAGAGGCACAGGCGGCATGATAACAAAAATCCACGCCGCAAAGGATGCAACAGATGCCGGCATCGACATGATAATTGCAAACGGTGCAGAGCCAAACATTCTCTATGACATTTTGGATGGCAAAAAGGTCGGCACACTCTTTAAAGCAAAACGAGGTGAAATGTGATGTCATATCTCGATTCCCTCTGCCAAAGGGCAAAGAATGCTTCAAAAGAGCTTCTGAAAATTACAACCGACGACAAAAACAAAGCCATCCTTGCCATAGCCGATGAGCTTCTGTCAAACGCTGAGATAATAATAAATGAAAACAAAAAAGACATAGAAAAAGCCGAAAAAAGCGGCATGAATAAAGGCCTCTTAGACAGACTCACCCTCACAAAGAGTCGCATAGAGCAGATTGCCGAGGGTGTGCGCCAGGTGGCAAAGCTCGGCGACCCCGTGGGCGAAACCATCTCCGAAAAGACGCTTCCAAACGGACTTAATGTGGCAAAAAGAAGAGTACCGTTCGGTGTGGTGGGTGTGATATACGAATCACGCCCCAACGTAACGGTCGACACAGCAGTCCTCTGCCTTAAGGCTTCCAATGCAGTAATCCTCAGAGGCGGAAGCGACGCCTTCCTTTCCAACAAAATCCTTTCCGACATCATGCGCTCAGCCATAGAGAAAAGCGGTCTCTGTCCCGACTGCATCTCCCTTGTGGAAGACACATCACGCTCCACTGCCACAGAGCTTATGAAAAAGAAAGAATACCTCGACGTGCTCATCCCAAGAGGTGGAGCAGGTCTCATTCGCTCAGTTGTCGAAAACGCCACAGTGCCCGTCATCGAAACAGGTGTGGGCAACTGCCACATATATGTAGACGAAGATTTCGACGAGGACATGGCAGTGGACATCATCGTAAATGCCAAGTGCTCCCGTCCCTCTGTGTGTAATGCCTGCGAAAGCCTGCTTGTGCACAAAAATGCACCCGACAGCTTTTTTGAAAAGCTCTCAAAAGCTCTCAAAGATAAAAATGTTGAAATAAGAGGTTGCGAAAGGACAATGCAAAAAATGCCCTGCGACAAAGAAGCAACCGACGAAGATTTCGACACCGAATTTTTGTCGCTCATTCTTTCAGTTAAGATTGTTGACAGTGCACACGAAGCAATAGAGCACATCGGCAAATACTCCACCCGTCATTCAGAATGTATCATCACAAAAAGCAGTGCAAATGCCGAACTTTTTTTAAACAGCATCGATGCTGCGGCAGTGTATGTCAATGCATCAACCCGTTTTACCGACGGTTTTGAATTCGGCCTTGGCGCCGAAATCGGCATAAGCACTCAAAAGCTCCACGCAAGAGGCCCCATGGGCATAGAGGAGCTCACCACCTACAAGTATGTCATCAAAGGAAGCGGACAGACAAGATAAAACAAAAGAGGTGTATAATATGAACAGTGTATTGTGGATAATATTTTTAGTGGTACTTCTCGCAATTGAAGCGTCAACAACTAACCTCGTAACCATATGGTTTGCCATCGGCTCACTCGGTGCACTTGTTGCAACCTCTCTCGGAGCAGGTGTGCTTTTGCAGATTGTCACATTTTTGTGTGTAAGTGCCCTCTCGCTCATCGTTGCCCGTCCCATTATAAAAAAGCATGTAAAACCCAAAGCAGTTGCCACCAATGCCGACACGGTAATAGGCAAAACGGGCATTGTAACAGAAGAAATCAACTCCGAAAAATTTGCAGGTCAGGTAAATGTGTCGGGCAGGCAGTGGTCGGCAGTGTCGGAAGACAGCTCCACACTCTCTGAGGGCACAAAAGTTAAGGTTAAAGAAATAAGCGGCGTTAAGCTTATAGTCGAAAAAGAATAAAAGGAGAATAAAATTATGGCATGGATTTTAATCGCAATCATAGCACTTGTTATCATTGTAAGAAACATCCGCATCATCCCTCAGGCACAAGCTGCCATCGTTGAACGACTCGGCACCTATCAGGCCACATGGAATGTAGGACTTCACATCAAAATTCCGTTCATCGACCGTATAGCAAAGCAGGTTTCATTAAAAGAGCAGGTTGTAGACTTTGAGCCTCAGCCCGTCATCACCAAAGATAATGTAACCATGCAGATAGACACAGTTGTTTTCTATCAGATAACCGACCCCAAGCTCTATGCCTACGGTGTGGAACGCCCTATGGCTGCCATAGAAAACCTCACTGCCACCACTCTGCGCAACATCATAGGTGACCTTGAACTTGACGAAACCCTCACCTCGCGTGACACCATCAACACCAAGATGAGAGCAATACTCGACGAAGCCACCGACCCCTGGGGCATCAAGGTAAACAGAGTGGAGCTCAAAAACATCATCCCTCCAAAGCAGATTCAGGATGCGATGGAGCGTCAGATGAAAGCAGAGCGTGAAAGACGTGAGCTCATCTTAAAAGCCGAGGGTGAAAAGAAAAGTGCCATCCTCGTGGCAGAGGGTGAAAAAGAGGCTGCAATCCTTAAGGCCGATGCCGCAAAAGAAACTGCCATAAGAGAGGCACAGGGTGAAGCCGAGGCTATCCTCAGCATCCAGACAGCCACAGCAGAAGGCATAAAAAGACTCAACGAAGTGGCACCGGGCAGCGCAGTTGTCGCTCTCAAAGGCTTTGAAGCACTCGAAAAGCTTGCCGAAGGCAAGGCTACAAAGATAATCGTGCCGAGCGAAATTCAAGGTCTTGCAGGTCTTGCAACATCACTAAAAGAGCTTGTGGTAGAAGACAAAGAAAACAAATAACATAAGAGGCACGCAGCTATGAGAATGAGAAGGAAAAAGCATCGCGAGGAAAGACTCCTGGCGTGCGCAGACATTATTATAAAAGATATTTTGTTCCATAAAGAAGACATAAAAGCAAACTTTGAAAAAGATGCACCACTTCGTCTTGAAATAGGCTGCGGCAAAGGTAAATTTATCACAGAAACTGCCGCAAAGCACCCCGACATAAACTTTATAGCCTTCGAAAAAAATCTCGATGTTTTAGTTCTTGCCGCCGAAAAGGTGAAAGAGGCAAAGCTTTCAAATGTAAAGTTTGTTGCAGGGGATGCTTCGGTGCTCTCAGAGCTTGACACCAAAACCAAATGCGAGGTAATCTACATCAACTTCTGCGACCCCTGGCCAAAGAAAGGCTATGCAAAAAGAAGACTTACCCACGAAAACTTTTTGAAGCTCTGGCAAAGTCTGTTATCAGATAGCGGTGCTATTCATTTCAAAACCGACAACAAGGGACTTTTTGAATTTTCGTTAAATTCGTTTTCCGGTTTTGACATGCATCTTAAAAACATCACACTCGACCTTCACGCATCAGATTTTGAGGGCAATGTCATGACAGAATATGAAACACTTTTTTCCGAAAAGGGCAACCCCATCTACCGTTGTGAAGCGTTTTTTTCAAAATAAGAATTTGTTTTCTTTTTGGCAAAGTACAAAATTTTACATTGACAAAACCATTTAATACGGATATACTATATAAGCTACGAAATATAAACAGATGCATTCATGGCGACTTTTAAACAGTCGCCAATCTTCGGGGGCGTACAGGGTTCGACGGGGATTTTGAAGCAGAGGGAGCGAGCAGTGGCGGGTGCCACTTAAAAAAGCCCAAACTTTAAAAATAAACGCTAACAATAACGTAGCTTACGCTGCCTAAATAAAGGCGGCCGTCCTTACCCGGGTTACCGCGCCCGGGCTAAGGGCGTCATCTATGCGGTGAACGTGAGGCATCAAAGCTTTGAGATGCCCATGAACAATGAAGCTACCAAAATCTGACGCTTGTTTGTGTGTGTCAGATTGAGGGAATGTCAAACACAATCTGCGCTCGGAGACCCCTATGTGAATAGATTTTCGGACAGGAGTTCAATTCTCCTCGCCTCCATAAAAGAAACACCCACACTTTTGATATGCACCCCAAAAGTTAGACACTTTTGGAGGTGCATATTTTTATGGCAAAAAAAGGACA
>JAZNBF010000042.1:0-16125 GCA_045586905.1 Clostridia bacterium | reverse complement strand
TATTAGGACAACTCCTTGGCTCACAGAACGACATGGCTACGATCCGACTTTGATATCATGAGTGCAAATGACGAATCTGCCGGGCAATCATTGCCGCATTTTCATATTCACATGATTCCCAGGTGTTACAACGATGGCCTTGGCGAAGTAGGAGAATGGCCACACTTCAAGGGCGCAAAACAAGAACTTGAAACTTTGTACAAAAGGATTCGTATGGTGTAATCACTTGCCGCTTCAATTTACCTAATAGAAACCCGCAGCACCTAATTTGGGCGTTGCGGGTTTATGGCAGTTGGCGGCGGTCTCAGTGCCTCCACGCCACGGAAAAACAAAAAACCAGACCGTTTGGTCTGGTTTTTGTTTTTTGGTGGGGGAAGGTGGATTCGAACCACCGAAGCAAGATGCAGCAGATTTACAGTCTGTCCCCTTTGGCCACTCGGGAACCTCCCCATAAGCTGGTGATGGGACTTGAACCCGCAACCTGCTGATTACAAATCAGCTGCTCTGCCAATTGAGCTACACCAGCGAATATTAAATTTTTAAAAAATGGGAGTTATAGGGCTCGAACCTATGACCCTCTGCTTGTAAGGCAGATGCTCTCCCAGCTGAGCTAAACTCCCA
This sequence comes from Clostridia bacterium, assembly GCA_045586905.1. Lineage (GTDB taxonomy): Bacteria > Bacillota > Clostridia > UMGS1810 > UMGS1810 > RGIG1828. The sequence goes on along the minus strand of JAZNBF010000042.1, from coordinate 15,504 downwards.
TAACTGAGCGACTCGTATATATTATCATATAAAAAATCATTTGTCAAGAGTTTTTCATAAAAAAATTTGCGTTTCACATCTTTGGCAAAAACTCTGCTTTTGCTTTGTCAAAAGAAGTACAAAACTAACAAAAGACAGCATCCCCTTTTGATTTGGGGATGCTGTCTTTTATATTCATTTTATTTTGATTCGCTTTGTCTGATTGCAGCAGTTACTGCATTTTTCATGAGGGTTGCAATGGTCATGGGACCTACGCCGCCGGGAACGGGTGTGATGTAGGACGCCTTTTTGCATGCAGAGTCGAAGTCGACATCGCCGCAAAGCTTACCGTTTTCGTCTCTGTCCATGCCGACATCAATTACAACTGCACCGTCTTTTATGTATTCTTCGTTAACCATTTTTGCTCTGCCGACTGCCACAACTAAAATGTCGGCTGTGCGGCATACGGCTTTTAAGTCCTGAGTTTTGGAGTGACAGATTGTTACAGTTGCATTTTTGTGTAAAAGGAGCATTGCCTGAGGCTTGCCCACGATGTTGCTTCTGCCAACTACCACGCAGTGCTTGCCTTGAGGATCAATGCCTGCATCATCTAAAAGCTCCATAACGCCTGCGGGTGTACAGGGAAGAAAATCGAAGTTGCCAATCATGATTTTGCCCACATTGGTGGGGTGGAAAGCATCCACATCCTTTTCGGGACGGATTGCATTGATGATGGTTTCTTCGTTGATGTGTTTGGGAAGAGGAAGCTGAACGAGGATGCCGTGGATGTCGTCTTTATTGTTGAGCTTTTCAACGAGAGCCAGAAGCTCTGCCTCGGTTGTGTCGGCGCTGAGGGCATATTCTTCGGAATAGATGCCGCAGTATTCGCACGCTTTTTTCTTATTGTTGACATACACTCTTGATGCGCTGTCATCTCCTACTATAACAACTGCAAGACCTGCATTAACGCCTTTTGCCTTCAGGTCTGCCACCTTTTGTCTGAGTTCGTCCTTTACTTTTTGCGATACTTTTTTTCCGTCTAAAATCTGATAGCTCATTTGTCTTTTCCTTTCTTTGTCTGGGTTTATTTGAATTTGGTTTTTCTGATTTTAAAAGTCTCGGCCTCACAAGACAATCGGGGCCAAAGCCTATGAGATCCTCCCTGTGTGCTTTTTTGAGCGCTTTTATTACGAGGTTATGATTGGCAGGATCGGAATACTGAAGCAGCGCTCTTTGCATAAGCTTTTCTTCGCCCTTTGGAACATAGACCTTTTTCATGTCCAGTGGATTAAGGCCTGTGTAGTACATGCAAGTGGATATTGTAAACGGTGTGGGATAGAAATCCTGCACCTGTTTTGGATTGATGTGGTGACGTTTGGTGTAGAGTGCAAGCTCTATGGCATCCTCAAGAGTGCTTCCCGGATGACTGCTCATAAGGTATGGCACCACATATTGCTCCTTGCCAAGCTTTTCGGAGCATTTATCAAAATCGGCGCAGAATTTATCGTAGATTTTTGCCGAGGGCTTGCCCATTAGAGAAAGCACTCTGTCGGATATGTGCTCGGGAGCCACACGGAGCTGACCGCTTATGTGGTGCTCACAAAGCTCACGGAGAAAGGTTTTGTTTTTGTCGGCCATCATATAGTCATATCGTATGCCGGAGCGTATGAAGACCTTTTTGACCTTGGGAAGTGCTCTTACCCTGCGGAGCATTTCGAGATATTTGGAGTGGTCTGCCTCAAGGTTTTTGCACACATTTGGCGAAAGACAGCTGCGATGGGTGCAGGTGCCATACTTTAATTGCTTTTCGCAGGATGGCTTTGTGAAGTTGGCAGTGGGGCCGCCGATGTCGTGGATATAGCCTTTGAAACCGGGCATTTGTGTGATTTTTTCGGCTTCTTTCACCACAGATGCCACACTTCTGCTTCGCACTTGCCTGCCCTGATGGAATGTGAGAGCACAAAAGTTGCATTCGCCGAAGCATCCCCTGTTGTGAGTTATGGAAAACCTGACCTCGTCTATGGCAGGAACTCCTCCATAGGGCTTATAGATGGGATGATAGTCATAGGCAAAGTCCATTTCATACACACGGTCAAGCTCTGCCTCATCGAGAGGTGCCATGGGAGGATTGACCACGAGGTATCTGCCTGCATGTTTCTGAACAAGGGTTTTGGCAGTTTTGCAGTCTTGATTATCATACTCCATTTTTGTGGCAATGGCGTATTTTTGCTTATCTTCACTCACCTCTTCAAAAGAGGGGATTTCTATATAGTCATTTAAAAAATCGGTGTTTTTCCTTATATAGCAGCAACCGTCTATGTCGGTGTCGGCGGCAGGTATGCCCGATGCTAAAGCACCGGCAAGCTCTGCTATTATTTTTTCACCCATGCCATAGACAAGGCAATCGGCGCGACTGTCTAAGAGAATGCTGCGACGGACTTTGTCATCCCAGTAGTCATAGTGGGCAAAGCGGCGAAGACTTGCCTCGATGCCGCCAATTATTATCTGAGCCTTGGGGAAAGCCTCCCTTATGCGATTGCAATATACAATAGTGGCTCGGTCGGGTCGGTGTCCTGCCTCTCCTCCGGGAGAATAGAGGTCTTCACTGCGGCGTTTTTTGTTGACGGTGTAGTGGTTGACCATGGAGTCGATATTGCCTGCCGACACCAAGAATGAAAGCTTTGGCGAGCCGAGGCGCATGAAGTCGGCAGTTGATGACCAGTCGGGCTGAGGGATGATGCCGACGGTGTAGCCAAGAGACTGAAGCACTCTGCATATTATGGCAGGACCGAATGACGGGTGGTCGACATAGGCATCGCCACTTATATAGACAAAATCAAGCTCGTCTATGCCAAGCTCTTGCATATCTTTTTGTGATATAGGTAAAAATTGGTTGTTTGACATATGAGCTCCTTGAAACATCTGAATTGCTGAGGTATAAAACTATTGCTTCATAAGCATTTCGTTGTACTCTTCACGGGTTATGAGCACCTGACGGGGCTTGTTGCCATCGAGACCGCTTATGATGCCTCTTGCTTCCATCTGATCGATGATGCTGCCTGCACGGTTGTAGCCGATGCGGAAACGCCTCTGGAGAAGTGAGGTGGATATCTGGCCACTTGTGATTGCCATATCGATGCAATCTGCCAGAAGCTCGTCACAATCGCCGGGATCTTCACCGTCGGGTTTGTATTCGCCTTCGTCTTTTTCTATCTGTTCTATGACGTTTGGATCGTACACAGCCTGAGTGTCTTGTGTGATGGCAGAAACAACTGCATTTACCTCTTCGTCGGACACGAAAGCGCACTGCATACGCGAGGGTGAGGTCTCACCAACGGGCATATAGAGCATATCACCCTTACCGATGAGCTTTTCGGCACCACCCATGTCGAGAATGGTCTGAGAGTCTCTGACAGAGGCAACCATGAACGAAATTCGACTTGGTACATTTGCCTTGATGTTACCTGTGATAAATTTTACAACAGGGCGCTGTGTAGCAATTACAAGGTGCATGCCTGCGGCACGGGCGAGCTGCGCAATTCGGCACACATAGTTTTCAACATCGGCAGGAGCAACCATCATAAGATCGGCAAACTCGTCGATGACAATTACAATTGAAGCCATTTTGTTCTCGGGGGTGCCATTTTTCTCCATGAGGTCGTTGTAGCCTTTGATGTTTCTGACATTGTTCCTTTCGAACACACTGTATCGCTCGGTCATTTCCTGAACTGCCCACGAAAGTGCGCCGGTGGCCTTTTTGGCATCTTTTACAACGGGGATGAGAAGATGAGGGATGCCATTGTAGACACCGAGTTCTACCTGCTTGGGATCTATCATTACAAGCTTGACCTCATTGGGATCGGCTTTGTAGAGAAGACTTATCAAAAGAGTGTTGATGCAGACAGATTTACCTGCACCGGTAGCACCTGCAATGAGAAGATGGGGCATTTTGGCAAGGTCCATTATGATGGGTTTGCCGCTGACATCTTTACCAAGTGCAACTGCAAGCTTTGATTTGTGGTTTTTGAACTCTTCTGTTTCGAGCACTTCTCGAAGAGTTACTGTGTTTGGAGTTTTGTTTTCTATTTCAATGCCTATGGTGGATTTGCCGGGTACGGGAGCTACCATTACACCCTTTTCGGCTTTGAACCTGAGTCCGATGTCCTGTGAAAGATTGGTTATCTGATTTACTCTGATGCCCTCGGCAGGCTCTATTTCATAGCGGGTTATGGTGGGGCCCTGGCTGATTTCCACAACCTTTGCCTCAACCTTGAAGCTATGGAGAGTTTCTATGAGCTGACGGGCATTGTTTCTCAGTTCTTCCTGCACATCTTCACCCGAGGTGGCGGGCACAGGCTTTGAAAGAAGGTCAACTGACGGGAAGGTGTAGGGAATGAGGGTGTTACCATTGTCGGCACCTTCTATTTCTTCTTTTATTTCACGGTCGAGAGCCTGAAGCTCATCGTCGGAAAGCTTTTTGGCTTCTTTTTCTTCTTCGGAGGGTTCCTCGTCTTCCGAGCCCGAGGTGACATCGTCATATATTTTGATTTCGGGGTCAACAAAAGCCTCATCAAATATGGGTTCTTCGGTCTCTTTGGGAACATTGATTACAATTTCTTCATCGTCTTCAAGCTCGGGAGCAACAAGCACACCCTTCGGGGCAGGTGCCACTTTGCCGACTTCGCCTCTGAGCTTTTTGAAAAATTCGGTCAAAAGCGCTTTGAGAGATGAAAAAACTTTGACGATTGAAATGTTAAAAAGCATTATCACAAGCACAACCATTGCGCAGATAACGATGATGTATGAGCCTGCTGTGCCGAAAATGCTGAGCACTTTTAATATGAGTCCGCCAATAAAACCACCTGAAGCGATGCCCTCTGCACCAATCGAAAACCAATCGGCAGGAGCCAAATCGGGCACGGACACAAGCTGAATGAATGTGCCGAGTGAAGCGAGAAGGCCATATGCAAGGATGTATTTTAAGCGGAGAGACTTGCCCGAACGGTTGAGAAGAGAATAGATGAGAAGAGCCGATGTGGCAAAGGGCAGAATGTAGGCACAGGTGCCCGTGAGCCCCATCATTATCTTTTTTATCCATGTGCCGATGAAACCTCCCGCATTGGAATACATGCAAACGAGGAGATAGGCACAGACTGCGATGGCACAAAGGGCAAAAATTTCAAATTTCATGCCACTTGAAGCAGGATGTGATTTTCTGCCGGTTTTGTCTTTTATTTTTTTGCTTTTTTTCGGACTTGTTTTTTGTTTTGGCATGGGATTACCTTTCCTTTATAAAAATAATGTGGATTTTCTATGGAAAATTTATGCTTCAATCAGCCTGCAAAGCTTGATATAAAGGCATTATACACTATTATTATAACATGTTTTTGCCCCTAAATGTATATGCTTTTTGAACATATATACCTCTGTTTTTTTGTGCAATACTCACAATGCTTTACATATAGTAATTTCTGATGAAATAATGTATAATGATGTATATATCATTAGAAAGGATATATTGCCGATGAATACAAAAATCAAAAATTTTTGTCTTAAAGCAGGCGCTCTTGGCAAAGAATTTGGCAGAGGTGATTTTTTTGGCCTGACTGCAGAGCTCAGCTTCTATCTCCTGTCAAGCTTTCTGCCCATGCTTCTGATGGTGTTTACGGTGGCATCTGCCATAAGCCAGAACTATACAGATGCAGTGCTTGTGGCAATCAGTGCACTGCCCCAGAAGCTTGCCAAGCTCCTCATAAAGATGCTTGTGAGCAGAACCCGCTCAAGTGCAGTTATTGCCATTACAGGCGCATTTTCGCTCTTTACTCTGTCGGGCTTTGTGAGCACAATGCAAAAGAGTCTGAACCGTTTTTATGGCACCAATGATGATACGGGATTTTTCTCGTCACGAATCACAAATATCATTTTTGCATTTTTCATCTACATTTCTGTTATAGCAAGCTTCGGACTCATCATCTTCGGCAAGCTCATAGGCACATACATTTTGAAATTAACCCCCACTCACGAACTTTTAGAGTTGTGGAACCTGTCGAGATATCTTTTGATTTTCATCTTTATAAGCTTTGTGGTGTCGGCACTGTTTAAGGCTTTGCCTTCTGCAAAGCTCCGCATAAGAGATGTGATTGCAGGCTCTGTGTTTACAACTGTTGTATGGTATGTGGCATCTATGCTTTTTGCTCTGTATGTCAACAACTTTCCGCAATATGAAATCATCTACGGTTCGCTTGCAGGCTTTGCTTGTATGATTATGTGGATATATATCACAAGTATGTCGATGCTTGCAGGAGCAAAAATCAATGCAATTATATATTGTCACAGGCAAGCACGCGAAGACTGTTTTTGAAAAATTTACAAAATGAATAAAAAACACTCCCACAGACAAAACTATCTGTGGGATTTTTTTGCCCGAAAAGGAGAAAAGCTATGAAAAAGGAAAAACCGTATTTTAAAGACGAAAAATTCGACAAGTTTGACTCCTTGAATGTGTGCTCTGCATCGGAATGTACCGGACTTATTACTGTGCCGCCACAGTCTGAAGAAGAGCTCGAAAGCTATGCCGAGCTGTATGACTATGGACCCACACCACTTGGCGAGAAGCATTTTTAGATGCGGCATAGAAAAGAGGGACTGTAAAAAATTTTACAGTCCCTTTTTTTATTCTATAATAACTTTATAACGCACTCCCGTGTATGATGCAAAAATTTCTTCAAAGTCGGCTGTGGTGCTATTCATGGCAAGCATCATTCTTGCAACCTGAGGGAGCTTTATCACAATCACACCATCCTCGAGCACAGGCTTGGCAAGTTTTGCCGATTCACAAAAGCTCCTGTCGAAGCCACAGTCGGCATCGGAAAGAATCTGCTGCCATAGTCTCTGAAGATTGAAGCTGTCGGTGAGGTCGGCAGAGAAAAAAGTTTTTGCGGTGACCTCAACCTCGATTTTGTCACTTTGGCCAAATTCATTTATAAGTCCGAGAGAAAAGTCGGTTGCATTGGAGCTGCCGAAATAGTCGAGCACATGGCCATAGAGCTCCGATACCGAGCTTATGCTCACATTGTCGTTTGACTTGATGGCAATAATAAAATTGCCGAAAATTCTGAGCACTGGCTTTAAGACAGAAAGTTCCGACATAAAAGCAGCATATGTGCCTGTAAAGCGGAAATAGATAAACCTGTCGCCAAGACGGATGTCGAGCTTTTCGAGGACATCTGTTTCCTTTAAGGGCACCAAAGCCATGTCGTTATCAAACTTTTCGCCTATGTAGCGGCAATAATTTTCTGCTTTTTTGTTGTCAAAAAAACCGTAGCTTACCATATCCATCCCTCCGGATTTTCATCTTTGGTCTGTTTTGATTTTAATAGCCAAGCTCTTCTGCCACGAGGATAACCTTTACTCTGTCTTTGTTTCTCTGGCGAGCCATTACTGTGTAGTTGCAACAAATGCGGCTGTCCGCTTTGCAACCCTCTGCCATTTCTGCACCCTCCGATTCGCACGAGATGCAGTTGCCCGTGTGGGCACAGTAGCTATCGATGCCGAGGCGAAGGCAGTTGACGGGAGCGGCAACATTTTTGACACGCTCTACTGCTTCGTCTATATTTCTTACTATTTTGTTATAGCCTGCCACAACAATGAGCTTGCGTGAACCAAAAAGCATGGCCGCAACCCTGTTTGAGTTGCCGTCGACATTGTAAAGCTCACCGTTTTCGGTGATGGCATTGGAGCTTGAAATATAGGCATCCGAGCTGAAAGCCTTGCGATAAATGTCATTTATTTCTTCGGGTGTTATGCCCTCTCGGTTACGGTTGTAAAAAGTGTAGTCACCGTTTGAAAGCATCTCGGTGATGCCACATTCATTTGCACTCATAGAGCCGCCCATGGTAACTGTATTGCAGTCTGCAAGGAGATTTTTGCACATTTCCTTTGCTTCTTCTTTGGTTGAAACAACAAAGGCTTCCATGTTGTTGTCAGAAAGTGCTTTGGCACATTTTATGAGTTTTGTCATTATATGTTTTTTTACATTTGCATCGGGCATAATATCACTCCTTGAATCCGTCGATAATACCAAGCATGTTGTCAATTTTATTTTTCTGTATGAGATAGAGAGGCTTACCGTTTTTGGAAGCTCTGTAATATCTTTCGTCGGCTGAAGCAAAAATCAGCACTGTCTTGCTGCCGTCTTTGAGGCTGTATGTTATTTTGACTTCCTCCTCGCCCAAAGAAGCTGTGCTTATATCGTCTGCCATAAGTCCGCACACTGCCGAAAAGGCATCTCTTCTGTCATTTGCATCCCCGAGCTTTTTGCCATTGACTTTGACCTCATTGCCATTGAACACAAGAGCGTGGGAGTAGCCATTGCCATCTATGGTAACGGTGTCGATATTGTTCTGCTTATTGAGATAAAGCTGACGGTCGGCAATATCAATGAGGGCAAGAGCTGAAAATGGCACACATGACGGAGAAACTTCATACACCGTTTTATCGCCTTTTATGGCAAGGTAGTATTTGTTTTCGGTAATGGGGCTGAAAAGCACAGTCTGCTCCTCGCCTTCGGCATCGGTGTAGGAAACAAAACGGGTACCGTCTATGCCAAATGAGGCAAAGTTTCCGTCGTCACTTACGTAGGCATCGATTGACATCTGGGTGATGGGTTTAATCAGGAGCTTATCGATTTCTTCGTCACGGGCAGACATTGCAAGGGGCGATGTCATTTCCCACTCATAGAAATCTCCGTTGTCTTTGTCGGTTTCGCCTTTTATGAGAGAAAAGGCAATGCCGCCGCAGCTATAATCGATAGCTGTTATATTTTCAAAATCTATGCGCTCAAAGCTTGCGTTTCTGTATTCGTCAAACGAAGCAAAAATATAGGAAACACTGTCTTTTTCTACCATATATATATCGTCTGAAAGATTTGTCATAAGGTAGCAAAGGCTTGAGCTGGTAACATCTGAGCCGAGTGTGATTTTCACATCGCCTGCATTTGAAGTGAAGGCGACATAATCGGAAGCTTCTGTTATGCCGCAGTCGGAGGGCAGAACAGATGCATCGGGCTTGTCTTTGAACCTGAGAGAGCCAAGAGAAGTGACAAGCTTTGTTATGCGCGAATAGCTTATGCTGACGCCTTCCTTCTGAGGACATATCCATCCGTCGCCATTTTTACGGAAGCTATATAAAAAGCCGTCATGCGAAACATTTATGTTGTCTATGGAGCCTGATGAAACAGAATATACAGGCTCGCCAAGTCCGGAGTCTGAAACCTCAGGATTGCCTCCGAAACCACCGTTTTGCTCGTCGGCATCGGGAAGAGCCATTACCATAGCAAGCACCCCGACAAGTGCCAAAAGCACAACGGAAAGCGTGATTATCTTCTTTTTATTCATCAGAGATGTCTCCTTTTAATCCAGGTGATGAGACCGAAAGAAAGAATGATTATGGGAATGAGGATTACTGCTAAAAATACATATACATATACCAGAGCCTGATTGATGGTGACTCTTGACTCCAGTATGCTTTTTGGCTGGATATATATTGAGTTTGGCTGTTCGGTCATGGTTGCTATAAGAGTGGTGTAGAAATTGGCATTGGAACGGATATCCAGAAATGCCACCGAACCCGACACAAAGAGCTTTGGCATTTTTCCCTCGGGATTTGGACGAGTGACCATTACTGCAACATTGCTCTTTGTTTTGGTGTCGCCCTCTTCAAAGGTATCGTACATCGAATAGATATCAAATTTTACGAAGCCATCGTCTGATGTGGAAGCTATTGTGTATGCAGTTATATCGTTTTTGTCCTCTGCGCTGATTGGTCTTGAAATGGGAAAAATGACGGGTACATTTCCGTTTGACATTGACTTTGTAACTTCGTTTTCTTCAATGTCGGCAATGAGAGATGTCCTGTATTTGGCATAGTGAGATGCATCATCATCGCCAACAAGGCCACTCTCGATTTCTATGCCCCATTCGCCAAGGAGGGTGAACAGACCGTCGAGGTGTGGTGTGGTGGGATCGATAAACAGCTGAACACTGCCACCTCCGAGGAGGTAGGAATTGATTTTTTCAATTTCATCGGCAGAATAGTCTGCCTGAGGCGAAGCTATGATGAGAAGGTCGGCATCGACAGGGATGGGATCGGACACGGTGTGAAAATCGTGGAAGATGTAGCCTGAAGCAGGCAGAATTTCGTTTTTGAAATCTTTGGCACTGTATTTTTCGCCATGGCCCTGACTGATGTAGGCATTGATATCGCTGCCTTTGGTAACCTTGAGAATTGCTGAGGTGAAATATTGCTCTGCCTTAAGAGCTCCTGAAACATATTCGTTTTTGATTTTGTCTTTTACAAAAAGAACTATATCGTTGACGCTGACAACCTCGTGCATGCGCTCTGTTTCAAAGATGATGTTGTAGCTGTCGGTGAGAGGTTCACCGTTTTTCTTGTAGTTTGAAAGAAGAGCAGGGTTTTTCTGAGCGTCGGCTCTTTCGTAGGTGATGAGGTCGGACATGGAGTCATATTTTTTGAGAATTTCATCAAGCTGAGTCATTTCTCTGTTGGTATCGGCCTTTGGAACGAGAGAAATGATGCGCACATCCATGTCGAGATCGGAGATAACATCTACGGTCTGTTTGTCAAAGCCGAGCAGGTTGCCCTTTGTGAGATCAAGGCTCAGATTTACCTTGTCGGAAGCAACTGCCGCTATGATGTTGATTATGATAACAACTGCAATGGCAAGAGCCGCTGAGGTCATTGCCGCATATCCGTATTTTCTTTTTTTGTTCATGGCAAGTCCCTCCTTATTTTATTTTTCTCTTTTCTATGCGATATACTGTGAGAAGTGCAAAAATCACAGTAATGCTCACATAGTAGAGAACATCGGTTATACGAATAAATCCTGTAAAGAAGCCGTCGAAGCGGCGTGTTATCTTAAGAATATCAAGTAAAAAGTCGATGGGTGCAAAGCCGGTGGTGTCGGTGAGATAGGAAAGAAGAAACATACCGAGAAGCACTGCAATGGTAAGGATTGCAGCTGTGAGCTGGTTTTCGGTGAGCGATGAGATGAAAAGTCCTATGGAAATGAGCGCAGAACCGAAAAGGAAAAAGCCAAGATAGTTTGTGAAAACTGTGCCCCAGTCAACCTCGGAGTAAAAGCTGAGTATTACAGGATACATAAACATGATAAGTATTGCTATGCAAAAGATGATTATAGCAGAGATGAGCTTGCCCCATACGATTGACGAAACGCTGATTGGCGAGGTGAGGAGAAGCTGATCGGTTTTGAGGCTTCTCTCTTCGGCAATGAGGCGCATGGTGAGAAGCGGTGTCATCACTATGAACACCGTGGGCAAAATTGAAAAAACAGGACCTATGGCAGAACTCTGACCGAAAAGGTTGAAAAGAGAAAAGAGAATAGAACCTACGCACACGAGCACTGCAATAAACACCCATGCAATGGGAGTGTTGAAATAGATGCAAAGTTCTTTTTTGATTATCGGTTTCATTCTTCATTGCCCCCTTCCCCGCTTGTGAGAGTGATGAAAATGTCCTCGAGGGAAACATTGTTCGACTTAAACATAAGTATTGCCATGTCTGTGGATGCAAATTCTTTGAAAAGTACGCGTCTTATATCGCGACCGTTTTTTGCTACAATGATGTAGTCGTAGGCACCTTCCTCGCCCACTCCTCTGCACTCGGAGCGTTCGATGTCGGGGAGGCCAGCCAAAACCTTTTCGATATCTTCCTTTTTGCCTTCGATGCGCGCAATATATTCGTTTTTGCCGGACACCTTATTTGCAAGATTGTCGGGAGTGTCTTCGGCAATGAGCTTGCCTTTGTTTATGATGAGCACTCTGTCACACACTGCACTTATCTCGGAAAGAATGTGGGAGCTTATGAAAAGCGTTTTCTTTTTGCCAAGCTCGGTAATGACATTTCTGATGTCTATTATCTGCATGGGATCGAGACCGACGGTTGGTTCGTCGAGAATGAGAAGCTCGGGATCGCCGACCAAAGCCTGAGCAATGCCGACTCTCTGGCGATAGCCCTTGGAAAGATTCTTTATGAGGCGGTCTTTGACATCATAGATTTTGACCTCTTCTAAAATGGCATCTATGCATGACGGATCACTCTCTTTTATGCCGCACACAAAATTCATGTATTCTTTAACCGTCATGTCAAGATATAGCGGAGGAAGCTCAGGAAGATAGCCTATTTTTTTCTTATATTCCTTCGGATTGTCCAAAATATCTATACCGTCTATCGACACAGAGCCATCTGTGGATGCAATATAGCCAGTGATGATGTTCATGGTTGTGCTTTTGCCGGCACCGTTAGGCCCGAGGAAGCCGACAATTTCGCCCGCATTTATTTCGAAGCTGACATTGTCGAGCACTGTTTTTGAACCATACCTTTTGGTGAGATTATTAACCTTTATCATAATTGAGGTTCTTCCTTTCATGTAAGCAGCTTAATTTATATCACATATTTAAGCAAGGCTGTCGGCGAAGCAAATTTTAATTGCTTCGCTGACAGCCACAAATTTAGTCTTCTTTTTTTGTAAGCTCTATGCCAAGCTCTGTGAGCTGAACATCGTCTACCACATCGGGAGCATTGGTCATAAGCTCAGATGCATTCTGCACCTTGGGGAAGGCAATGACATCACGGATGGAGTCGCAACCATCTAAGAGCATGAGCATTCTGTCGAAACCATATGCCATACCTCCGTGAGGCGGTGTGCCATATTTGAAGGCTTCGATGAGGAAGCCGAAGCGAAGAGCTACCTGTTCTTTGGAAAGACCGATAACCTCAAACATTTTTTCCTGAAGATCGGAGTTATATATTCTCATGCTGCCGCCGCCAAGCTCCACACCGTTTAAGATGATGTCGTAGGCTTTTGCTCTTACTCTGGCAGGATCGGTGTCGAGATAGAGGAGGTCTTCATCTTTGGGAGCTGTGAAGGGGTGATGCATCGCAACAAAACGATTTTCCTCTTCGTCAAATTCTACAAGCGGGAAGTCGGTTACCCAGAGGAAGTTGTAGGCATCGGGATCGATGAGATTGTATCTCTTTGCAATTTCTATACGGAGTGCACCGAGAGAGGCATATACAACACTGTTTTTGTCGGCTACGATAAAGATTACGTCGCCTTCTTTTGCATCGACAGCCTTAAGAATTTCTGCCATGGCATCTTCGGAGAAGAATTTGGCAATGGGAGACTGAACGCCCTCGGAGGTTATCTTTATCCATGCAAGACCTTTGGCTTTGTAGGTTTTTACAAATTCGCCAAGTGAGTCGATGTTTTTACGGGAAATGGAGTCGGCAAGGCCTTTGGCATTGATTGCCCTTACACTTCCGCCTTCCTCTATGGCACCTGTGAACACGCTGAACTCACAATCTTTTACAACATCGGAGATGTCACAAAGCTCAAGGCCGAAACGGGTGTCGGGCTTATCGGAGCCAAAACGGTCCATAGCCTCGGAATATGGCATGCGAAGGAAAGGAGTTTTGAGGTCGATGCCTTTGATTTCTTTGAACACTTTTTTCATGAGACCTTCGTTGATGGTCATAACATCGTCTTCTTCAACGAAAGACATTTCGAGGTCTATCTGAGTAAATTCGGGCTGACGGTCGGCTCTTAAGTCTTCGTCACGGAAGCATTTTGCAATCTGGAAATATCTGTCCATGCCCGAGAGCATGAGGAGCTGCTTGTATATCTGAGGAGACTGTGGAAGAGCATAGAAGCTTCCGTTATGCACACGACTTGGCACGAGATAGTCACGCGCACCCTCGGGTGTGCTTTTGGTGAGGATGGGGGTTTCTATCTCTACAAAACCGTTTTCGATGTAGTAGTCTCTTACGATTTTGGCAAGCTTGCTTCTAAGGAGCATTCTTCTTTGCATATCGGGACGACGAAGGTCGAGGTATCTGTACTGAAGACGAAGTTCCTCTTTAACATCACTGTTTTCAACAATATAGAACGGTGGTGTTTTGGCAAAGGAAAGAATGCGGAGCTCTGTGGCGATGATTTCTATTTCGCCGGTTTTCATTTTAGCATTGACAACAGAAGCATCTCTTGCGCTGACTGTGCCTTTTACAGCGATAACATATTCACCTCTTACCTTAGATGCTTTTTCGTACATTTCGGCATCGTCGGTGGAGAAAACTGTCTGTATGGTGCCCGAGATGTCGCGCACGTTTATGAAGATGAGACCACCAAGGTTTCTCACCGAGTCGGTAAAGCCCATAACCACAACCTCTTTGCCGATGTCGTCTTTGGTGAGGGCAGTGCATCTATGTGTTCTTTTAAGTCCGTTTAATTTTTCAAAATCCATTGTTTTGTCCTCCGGTTTATTTTATGTGATTGAAGATGGCATCTGATGAAAGTTCGATTTTCACTTCGGTGCCCTCGTCCATGTTTTTGAGGTTGGCACTTTTATTGGATATTTCATCATCACCCAGAATCATCGAATATTTTGCGCCGAGCTTATTGGCATATTTCATCTGAGCTTTGACGCTTCGTGACAGGTGATCTCTTTCGGCACTGATGCCTTTTTCTCTGAGCTCCATAGTGAGCTTTTGTGCAAAGTAGGAATTGTCATCACCAATGTGACCGATGTAGATGTCATTTCTTTGGGGAGCGCCTGCATCTATGCCCTGCTCCTCCATGGTGAGAATGAGTCTTTCCATGCCGAGAGCAAAACCACACGCAGGCACACTGCCTCCGCCAAGCTCTTCGACAAGACCGTCATATCGGCCGCCGCCACAGATGGTTCCGTTGGAATTTTCATTTTTTGCAGTGATTTCAAACACTGTCTTGGTGTAATAGTCGAGTCCTCTTACAATGTAGGGATCTATCTCAAACGGGATATCCATTGAAGTGAGATATTTTTTGACAGCTTCAAAGTGACTCTCGCACTCGTCACAGATGGAATCTATGAGAAGAGGTGCATCTTTCACAATGTTTTTGCAAATGTCCGATTTGCAATCGAGAATGCGCATGGGGTTACGCTCAAAGCGGCCTTTGCAGGTGTCGCAAAGCTCATCTAAGTGAGGACGGAGATAGTCTCTGAGCTTTTCGTTATATTGCTTTCGGCAAGCGGGACAGCCGATGCTGTTGATGTTGAGAGTGAGACCTTTGAGTCCGAGGCGTTTGTAGAGCATCCACGGAAGAGATATCATTTCGGCATCGCACGAGGGGTTTTGTGTACCGAAAATTTCGACACCAAACTGATGGAATTCACGATATCTTCCTGCCTGAGGCTTTTCGTAGCGATAGCAGCTTATGAGGTAGAAAAGCTTTGTGGGCTGAGGGTTGTTGAAAAGTCCGTGCTCAATAAAGCTTCTTACTGCTCCTGCAGTGCCTTCGGGGCGAAGGGTGATAGAACGGTCACCTTTGTCATTGAAGGTGTACATTTCTTTTTCAACAACGTCCGTACTTTCGCCGATGCCGCGTTGAAATAATTCTGTATGTTCAAAAATTGGCGTGCGTATTTCTTCGTAGCCGTAATTCTTGCAAAT
>JAZNBF010000041.1:0-14308 GCA_045586905.1 Clostridia bacterium | reverse complement strand
GGTCTCACCTTCGAAGCCTGCGAAGAAGCACTTCGTCTCGGTTTCAGCTCAGTTATGTATGACTGCTCCACCGATACATACGAAGAAAACGTAAGAAAGGTAAAAGAAATGGCAGATCTTGCTCATTCCTTCGGCGCAAGCATTGAAGGTGAGCTCGGTCACGTTGGTGACAATGAAGGCTCTGCAGAAGGCAGTTCTGTTATGACAGATCCTTCCGCATTCTTCACCGATCCTTCAAAAGCCAAAGATTTTGTTACACGCACAGGTGTAGATGCACTTGCCATCGCTGTTGGCAACGCTCACGGTGCCTACAAACTCCCCCCCAAGCTCGACTTCGAAAGAATCCGCACAATTGCCAACACAGTTGATGTTCCTCTCGTTCTCCACGGTGGCTCAGGTCTCACCGACAATGACTTCCGTCAGGCTATCCAGGAAGGTATCAGCAAGGTCAACATCTTCACCGACATCAACGTTGCAGCAGTTGAAGCAGAATTCAAAAAATTCTCAAGCATGGAAAAAGGTATTCTCGATCTTATTCCTGCTGCTGTTGAAGCTGTAAAACAGGAAACAGAAAAGAAGATGAGGCTCTTCTCAAGTGCAGGCAAAGCAGGTGCTGCTCCCGCAGCTGTGGCCGGTGTTCCCAACATCGACGAGCTCACCAAGCTTGTTGCAGCAGAAGTTGCAAAATATCTTAATAAATAATATCACACAAAAAGGCTGAATCCGATTCAGCCTTTTGCAATATCAAAATACTAAATTCAAGTTTTATCTGAGGTGACAATATGGATATTTTTCCTACAATGATAACTCCTTTCAAAAAGGACCGCACCATCGACTATGACATAGCTCTCAAATATGTCGACTGGTATTTTGAAAATGGCATGACAGGCATTTTTTCCATCTGTCAGTCAAGTGAAATCTTTTTCCTTTCTCTAGAAGAAAAAGTAAAGCTCAATGGCATGGTCTACAAACGCGCCAAAGAGCTCGAAGCAAAGCATGGCAGACCTTTCACTGTTGTTTCTTCAGGCCACACAGCCGAGACAATAGAGCAGCAGGCTGAAGAACTCACTGCCATCTGGAACTCAGGCACCGATGCTCTCATCTTCATCTCAAACCGCCTCGATCCCAACAACGAGGGCGACGACGTATTCATCGCAAATTGCGAAAAACTCATTTCTCTTCTTCCCTCCGAGGCAAAGTTTGGCGTATATGAGTGCCCCTACCCCTACAAAAGACTTCTTTCTCCAAAGATTCTCAAATGGTGTGTTGACACAGGCAGATTCACCTACATAAAAGACACCTGCTGTGATGCCAAAGTTCTTGCCGAAAGAGCAGAGATAATCAAAGGAACCACCATCAGAAACTTAAATGCCAACTGTCAGACACTTCTCGAGAGCATGCGCAGCGGCAACCATGGCTATTGCGGCATCATGGCAAACTATCACCCCAAGCTCTATGCATGGCTTTGCAAAAACTACGAAAAGTATCCTAGGGAAGCAGAGCTCATTCAGTCTGTTCTCTCCACCTTTGGCTTTACCGAGGTTGGTCTTCCATATCCTCTCACTGCCAAATATCACATGAACCTTTGCGGCATAAGCACCGAGCTCCTTGCCCGCAATCGACGTTCGGAAGATCTCACCGAATATGGCAAGGACTGTGTTCGCCAGATGAAAGTTGTTACCGACTATTTTGAAAAAATGGTTGAGAAACTTCAATAATTAAATAAACTCAACAAAACGCAATATATATTGTTTATTGAAAAAATAAATCACAATATATTGCGTTTTTTCTTGCAAAAACGACAAAACTGTGTTATGATATAAAGGTATATAATGTAATTTTTCTGAGGTGTATTCAAATTGTATCTAAAAGGTATTGAAGTGCAGGGGTTCAAATCCTTTGCAGACAAAATAAATCTCGAATTCGGTCAAGGCATAACCACCATAGTCGGACCAAATGGCAGCGGCAAAAGTAACATCTCCGACGCTATTCGCTGGGTTATGGGTGAGCAGAGTGCCAAGAGTCTCCGTGGCGGCAAAATGGAAGACGTTATTTTTGCCGGTACACAAAAGCGCAGTCCGCTTGGTTTTGCTCAGGTTTCCATCGTGCTCGACAATAAAGACGGTGTTTTCAAAATAGACTACGATACCGTAAAAGTCACAAGACGGGTTCACCGTAGCGGCGAAAGTAACTATCTCATAAACGATAAAGAATGCCGACTCAAAGACATCCACGAGCTCTTTATGGACACAGGCCTTGGCAAAGAGGGCTATTCTGTCATCGGTCAGGGTAAGATTGACCAGATTCTTTCCAACAAAGCAGAAGAGAGACGCAACATCTTCGAAGAAGCCTCCGGCATCACCAAATATAAATATAAAAAGAACGAGTCCGAAAAAAAGCTTTTGCAAACAGAGGACAATCTTCTTCGCATCAAAGACCTTTTAGGTGAACTTGAATCTCAGGTGGGACCACTCGAGACACAGTCTCAAAAAGCACGCAAATATCTCGACCTTCGTGAAATGCTGAAGGGGCTCGACATAAACATCTCAATCCGCAACATCGACAAACAAAAAGAAGCCCTTTCAGAAGGCGGCAAAAATTTTACCATAGCATTCAATCAGCTCAGCGAAGAAAAGATAAAGCTTGCCGAGCTTGAAGCAGGTCTCGAAAAGGAGACAGCTTCAATCTCAGGCATCAACGATAAAATCACCGAGCTTCGTCAGCAGAGCTTCGATGTTGAGAAAAACACCGGCGACCTTTCTCATCGTATAGATATTATCAACAACACCATCGAAAATAACATAAGAAGCTGCGAGCGCATCGACGAAGAAATACGCAGCCTTTCCGAAAAAATAAATGCAGGCGATGCAGAGACTGAAAACCTCAAAAAGCTCATCGAAGAGAAAACTCTTCAGAAAGCAAAAATCGAAGAGATGGTTTCCGGTCACGATGAAGCCATGAAGGCAATCGACGAGCGCATTGCATCAAACCTTGCCCGTACAGAAGAATTAAAAGAACAGATTTCTGCTCTCGCAAGCGAAAATTCTGCTCACAGAGCAAAGCTTTCGGGCCTTGATGCTCTTCTAAAAAATTTTGACGACCGCAAAAGCAGCCTCACAGGCGAACTTGGCATAAAGCAGGAAGCTTACGCTAAAGCTTTGGAAGAAGCAGAACAAATCAAAAAAGATATCAAAGAGCTTGAAAACAAAAGCAAAAAGGCTTCCGACGACATGGAAAGCCTCAAAAAAGACTATTTCAAACTCACCGACGAGATGAACGCAGCCAAAGAGGAGCAAAATAAAATCGTCTCCGAATGTAATGACTTGCAGTCGAGAAAAAATGTCCTCGAAGACCTCGAAAAAGGCTACGAAGGCTATGCCAAAAGTGTTAAAAACATTCTCACATCACCGGTAAAGGGTGTGCTTGGTGTTGTGTCCAAGCTCATAGATGTCGACCGTAAGTACGTTACCGCAGTTGAAATCGCTCTTGGCGGCGCACTTCAAAACATTGTCACCGACACCGAAGATACTGCAAAAAAATGCATAACCTATCTCAAAGACAATCATCTCGGCAGAGCCACCTTCCTGCCTCTCACCTCAGTAAAGGGTGATGTGATGGACAGACCTCCCGCCGATGCAAAAGGCTATGTGGGCATAGCATCTGAGCTTCTGAGTGTTGATGCTAAATTCAAAGGCATCATAAGAAACCTCATTGGCAGAACTGTCGTTATCGACACTCTCGACAATGCAGTAGAACTTTCCAAAAAAACAAGCTACAAGTTTAAAATAGTAACTCTCGACGGTCAGCTCATAAATCCCGGCGGTTCTCTCACAGGCGGCAGCATCAATAAAACACAGAGCCTCCTCAGCCGTGCAAAAGAGATTGAAGAGCTCAGCGCAAAAATAGAAAAGCTCCGCACTGTCATAGACGATAATGACGATAAAATTCACCAGTATCGCCTCAGGGTAAACAAGATGGCAGAAGAGAAAGAAAAGCTCACCTCTATCTTAAATACCTGCGACACCGAAAAGGTAAGACTCGATTCAGCTTCAGCCAACAATGCCCGCATCCTCAGAGAGCTCGAAACAAACATTGGCATCATCACCACAGAAAGCGGCTCTGTTGTAAGCGAAATTGCCGACATCGACAAGCAGAAAGAAAGCATAAATTCAAAAATCGCCGAAAATGCAGAAAAGCAAGACGGGCTCAAACTTTCACTTGATGCATCTTTGGAAGAGGGCGTTGCGCTTTCCAAAGAAAAAGACGATTTTGCAAACAGTGTAACCGATGACAAAATCGCCTATGCCAACATAGAAAAAGATATTTTGGTATATAATGAAAAGATAGAACTTCTTTCAAAAGAAAAACAGGTCTCCGCAGTAGAAAGCATAGAAAAGGCAAGCGAAAAAGCCGGCCTGATTTCCGAAAACGAAGACCTTTCCAAAGAAATCGAAACCATAAAAGAGCAGATTGCGCTTGCATCATCAGCCGGCGAAGAGCTTTCAAAGCTCATTCAGGAAAAAGCCGATGCCTACGATCTTGCATCCAAAAAGCTTGTAGACGATCAGAAAAAGCTCAAAGAACAGAATGAAACCATATATGTGCTTCAGATGGAAATCTCGCGCATAGAAAATCAGAACTCCAAGCTCGAAATGGAAATCGAGCACATTCAGAGCAAGCTCTGGGATGAATATGAGCTCACCTACAACGCAGCTCTGGAGTATAAGCGTGACGATTTCAACATGTCGGTATCTCAGAAAGAGGCAGCGTCACTTCGCTCACAAATCAAAGCTCTTGGCAACATCAACATCGATTCCATCGAACAGTATAAAGAAGTCAAAGAACGCTTCGATTTCCTTTCAGCACAAAAAGCCGATCTTGATGAAACCAAGAAAAAGCTTGAAGACATCATAAGAGATATGCAGACCATAATGACCCGTCAGTTCAAAGAAAGCTTCGAAATCATCCGAACTCAGTTCGACATTGTTTTCAAAGCACTTTTCGGTGGCGGCACAGGCCAGCTTTCACTCACCGATCCCGACAATGTGCTTGAGAGCGGCATCGACATAGAGGTTCAGCCTCCGGGCAAAAAGCTTCAGAACATGATGGCTCTCTCGGGTGGCGAAAGGGCACTTTCCGCCATTGCACTTCTTTTCTCGGTGCTCGAAGCTCACCCCACACCGTTCTGCATTCTCGACGAGGTTGAGGCAGCACTTGACGATAACAATGTATACCGTTTCGCCGACTACATAAGAAAATACAGTGAGAAAACTCAGTTCATCGTTGTAACTCACCGTCGCGGCACAATGGAATCTGCCGACATCATGTACGGTGTCACAATGCAGGAAAAGGGCGTTTCAAAACTGCTCAAACTTAAATTTGAAGACTTGGAGGATTATAGTTAATGGCACTGAAAAATAAATTCGGCAATTTCTTCGGCTTCGGCAAAGATACAGACAAAGAAAAAAAGGAAACTTCGGCATCTGTCACCGACGAGATTGTCGAAGAGGAGCTCTCTTCCGCTGAAAAGACAGACCTTGCCGCTGAGCAGGCTGAAGAAGTTTCAGACATAGCCACAGAGGAAGAAACTCCCCCAAAATCTTTTTTCGAAAAACTCAAAGACGGTCTTTCAAAAACAAGGGCGTCGCTTAATGCAGGACTCGACAGTGTACTTTCTGCATTCAAAAAGGTTGACGAAGAGCTGTTTGAAGAGCTTGAAGAAGCACTCATCATGGCAGATGTGGGCGTCGACACATCACTCTATATTATCGCAGAGCTTCGCAAAAAGGTTAAAGAGCAAAAAATTTCCGAAACCGATGATGTAAAAGGCGTTATAGAAGAAATAATTGCCGACATCCTCTGTTCAACCGATAATTCCATAAATCTTTCCACCACTCCCTCTGTAATAATGGTCATAGGTGTCAATGGCGTAGGCAAAACAACTTCCATAGGTAAGCTCACAGCGCGCTACACTCGTGAGGGCAAAAAGGTAATCTTAGGTGCTGCCGACACATTCAGAGCAGCGGCAATAGATCAGCTCGACATATGGGCACAGCGCTCAGGCGTCGACATTGTAAAACATCAGGAAGGCTCCGATCCCGCATCTGTTGTGTTCGACACAATAGCTGCTGCCAAATCGCGTGGCGCCGATGTCATAATTTTAGACACTGCAGGCAGACTTCACAACAAAAAAAACCTCATGGACGAGCTTGCCAAGATTTCGCGCATCATTTCCCGCGAGCTTCCCGAGGCGTCTGTCGAAACACTCCTCGTTCTCGATGCAACCACCGGTCAGAACGCAGTCAGTCAGGCAAAGCTTTTCTCGGAGGTTGCTCCCATATCGGGCATCATCCTCACCAAGCTCGATGGCAGTGCCAAAGGTGGCATAGTCCTCTCGGTATATCACGAGCAGAGCATTCCCGTTAAGCTTGTCGGAGTGGGAGAGGGCATAGACGATCTTCAGGATTTTGATGCATCATCCTTTGCAAAAGCACTTTTTGAATAATAACCAAAAAACACACAAGATAAAGCGTTTTTGTTGTGAAAATGCTTTATCTTTATTTTTTGTGTTGACAAACCGTCAAAAATGTATTATTATATGTCTGTAAAGTAAATTGCTTTACATGCCATGCAGGGAGGTAACACTATGAAAAACTTAAAAGTTTCCTATCTTCTTGATTTTTATGGCAATCTTTTCGCCGACAAACAACGCGAAATTCTCGAAATGTACTATCAGGACGATATGTCACTTTCCGAAATAGCACAAAGTGTTGGCATCACCCGTCAGGGGGTATATGACAATATCCGTCGGGGCGAAAAAGAAATTCTCGAGATGGAATCAAAACTTTGCCTTATGGACCGGTTCGTAGAGATTTCCAATTCACTCGACAACATCGAAAAAATTCTCTCGTCAGCCTCTTTCTCCGACGAATCTGTTTTCAGGGAACTTTCTGAGATAAGAGCAAAGATATAATCCGATTTTTCAGAAAGGGGCAAACCTTATGGCTTTTGAAAATCTCTCCGAAAAGCTCACCCAGACCTTCAAAAAGTTAAGAGGCAGAGGCAAGATAAACGAAGCAGACCTCAAAGCCAGCATGCGTGAAGTAAAGCTTGCACTGCTCGAGGCCGATGTCAACTTCAAAGTTGTCAAAGATTTTATCGCCTCCGTTTCCGAAAAGGCAATCGGTGCAGGTGTGCTCGAAAGCCTCACTCCCGGTCAGCAGGTAATAAAAATTGTAAACGAAGAGCTCACTCATCTCATGGGCAGTGAAGCTAAAAAAATCAACTTCTCTTCCAAATCACCCACAGTTGTTATGATGGTAGGTCTTCAGGGCGCAGGTAAAACCACAACCTCTGCCAAAATAGGCGGCCTTTTAAAAAAACAGGGCAAGCGCCCTCTTCTCAGTGCATGTGACGTCTACCGTCCCGCCGCAAAAAAACAACTTCAGGTTGTAGGTGATGCTCTGGGCATTCCCGTTTTTTCCATAGAAGAGTCAAACGATGCAGTAGCAATTGCCGAAAGCTCTGTTGAACATGCAAAGCGCCATGGCAATGATGTTGTCATCATCGATACTGCTGGTCGACTTCATCTCAACGAAGAGCTCATGGATGAGCTCTGCCGCATCAAAGAAAAGGTCGCTCCCACAGAGATTTTACTTGTCCTCGATGCAATGACAGGTCAGGACGCAGTCAATGTCGCTCAGAGCTTCGATGAAAAGCTCGACATCACAGGCGTAGTCCTCACCAAACTCGATGGCGACACCCGAGGCGGTGCAGCACTCTCTGTAAGGGCAGTAACCGGCAAGCCCATAAAGCTCATAGGTCAGGGCGAAAAACTCACCGATATGGACTGGTTCTATCCCGACCGCATGGCATCGAGAATTCTCGGCATGGGCGATGTGCTCTCCCTCATCGACAAAGCTCAGCAGGCATTCGATGAAAAAGAGGCCGCCGAGCTTGAACAAAAAATATTAAAACAGCAGTTCTCTCTCGATGACTATCTCATCCAGATGCAGCAAATGAAAAAAATGGGCCCGCTCGGTGACCTTCTCAAAATGGTTCCCGGTGTTGATGCCAAAGCTCTTTCATCTGCCAACATCGACGAGAAAAAGCTTTTAAGAATTGAGGCAATGATAACCTCAATGACCAAAAAAGAAAGAACAAACCCCTCAATTATCAACTCAAGCCGCAAAAAGCGCATAGCCGATGGCAGCGGCACAAAAGTGCAGGATGTCAACCTGTTTTTAAGACAGTTTGAACAGATGCAAAAAATGATGAAACAATTTAGTAATCCGAAAAAGATGAAGCGTTTTGGCAATCTTTTCAAATAATTACTATTTGTATATATTAAATTTTACGGAGGTGAAAACAATGGTAAAAATTCGTTTAAAAAGAATGGGTGCTAAAAAAACTCCTTTCTACAGAATCGTAGTTGCTGATTCAAGATATCCCAGAGATGGCAGATTCATCGAACAGATCGGCACATACAATCCTCTTACAGATCCCTCAACAATCGATGTAGACAACGAAAAAGCTGCAAAATGGCTCAGTCAGGGTGCACAGCCTACTGACACTGTTAAAGAGCTCCTCAAAATCAGTGGCGCTATAAAGTAATTTAGGCGGGAGGCAAACAAATGAAAGAATTACTTGAATTTATTGCAAAATCTCTCGTAGACTATCCCGAAGATGTATATGTTACAGAAGACGAAAGCGCAGGTTCACTCGTTTTAGAACTTCATGTAAACGAATCAGACATGGGTAAAGTAATAGGCAAGCAGGGTAGAATTGCCAAGTCAATTCGTGCTCTTATAAAAGCCTCTGCAAGCAGAGAAAACAAAAAAGTTATTGTAGAAATTGTGCAATAATATCAACTGAGGTTTTAAATCAATCATGATTTAAAACCTCTTGAATTTTAAAATACTTTTCCATCACAAAGGATGTGAATACTATGGAAAATTTAATAGATGTAGCCGAAATTGTAAACACTCACGGTCTGCGCGGCGAGGTGAAAGTTATCCCACGCACCGACTATGTTGAGTTCTTTGAAGAAATAGATGGTGTATACACTAAAGACGGAACATACTTTAAAATCAAATCTGTCAAATACCACAAAGGCTCTGCCATTTTAAAGCTCAGTGGCGTCGATGCCATAGAGGAAGCCGACAAAATGAGACAAACTGTGCTTTATGTCGAAAAATCTCTTTTCGACTCTCTCCCCGAGGGCACATATCTCGTTGCCGATATAATCGGTCTCGAGGTAAAAGACGAAAAGCTTTCCTACGGTCACATCACCGATGTTTTTCAGACGGGCAGTAACGATGTCTACACCGTAGAGAAAAAAGGCTCAGAAACAATCTATCTTCCTGCACTCAAAACAGTTATAAAGGAAGTAAATCTTGCCGAAGGCTATATGCTGGTAGAAATTCCCGAAGGGTTGCTTGATTAAACATGAAATTTCACATTCTCACCCTCTTTCCCGAAATGTTCAAAGGCGTACTTTATGACAGTATGCTCGGCAGAGCTGAGGAGAAGGGTATACTCGAATTTAATCTTGTAAACATCCGCGACTTTGCAAACAATAAGCATAATCGCGTAGACGATGCTCCCTATGGTGGAGGCAGGGGCATGGTTATGCAGGCGCCTCCTGTTTATGATGCCTATGAGAGCATTGCCTCTCAGTGCAAAGATAAACCCCATGTTATCTATATGTCGCCAAAAGGCAAGGTTTTCGATCAAAAGAAGGCAATAGAGCTTTCCAAAACAGATAACCTTGTGATTTTGTGTGGTCACTATGAGGGCATCGACCAGAGGGTTATCGACGAAATTGTCGACGAAGAAATCTCCATTGGCGACTATGTGCTCACCGGAGGCGAAATTCCTGCCATGACGGTCATCGATGCTGTCAGCCGCATGATAGATGGTGTTTTGTCAAACGAAGACAGTTTCACCGACGAATCTCACTATGACGGTCTTTTGGAATATCCTCACTACACACGCCCTCCCGAGTTTCACGGGAAGGCTGTTCCTGAGGTGCTCCTTTCGGGTGACCATGCAAAAATCGATGCGTGGCGCAGACGCCAGTCGCTTCTCATAACCAAAGAAAAACGCCCCGACATGTATGAGAAACGGTATGATTTTTATGAAACAGAGCTCAATCCGCCACCAAAAAAGCAGAGAAAAAGGTGAGTTTTCACAAATTTTAACAAAATTTCAAAAATATCTTGCATTTTTGTTTTCTTTGTGTTAACATATTTATCGTATATGGACGGTCCTCTGCGGACCATGGCGCAATCGCCTGTCAAAATCCTTACCGCACGAACGTCTCTAAGAGAGGAGAAAATATAATGAACATTATCGAAAGCTTAACAAGCGACCAGATCAGAACAGACCTTCCCGACTTTAACGTTGGTGACACTGTAAAAGTTCACGTTAAAATCATCGAAGGTAACAGAGAAAGAATTCAGGTTTTCGAAGGTACAGTTATCGCCAGAAAACACGGTGGTATTCAGGAAACCTTCACTGTAAGACGTATTTCCTATGGTGTAGGTGTAGAAAGAACCTTCCCTGTTAACTCTCCCAAGATTGCAAAAATCGAAATCACCAGACACGGTAAAGTCAGAAGAGCAAAACTCTACTATCTCCGTGACAGAGTTGGTAAAGCAACAAAAGTTAAAGAAAAGAAATAATTGCAAACATCAGTCGGAAGGTTTATGGTTAAACCTTCCGATTGTTCTATTATTCTGAAAGGATGAGTATAATGAGCGATAACTTTGAAAATGCCCAAATCAATGAAACCGAAAACACAACCGAAGCCCCCAAACCGTCAAAGCTCCATGCCTTTTTAAAAGAGCTTCTCAGCTGGGTACTTTGCATAGGCATTGCCATGGGCATAGCCTTTTTCCTTCGCAACTATGTTTTCATGAATGTAAGAGTTGACGGTGCTTCCATGAATCCCACACTTCAGCATGGTGAGCGCATTTTCACACGCATAATAGGCTACACTCCAGAGCGTGGCGACATCATCATCTTCAACCCCAAGGGCGAACCCGACAAAGCCTACATCAAAAGAGTTATTGCTACCGAGGGCGACCGCATCTGGATAGACGAAACCAACGGTAAGGTACATCTCAAAAAGAATGGCGAAAGCGAATGGGAAATCATAGATGAACCCTACATCGCAGCCGAAGCCTACAACATGATGATTCCAAACTGTGCCATCCGCTATCCCGACGACTCGGGCGAAGAAGGCCTCCTCATCAAAGAAGACCACATCTTCGTTATGGGCGACAACCGTAACCACTCCAACGACAGCCGCAATGCAATTATGGTAGGTCAGGTCAGCCACGATTCTGTAATTGGCAAGGCATCTTTCCGCTGGTGGCCACTTAGTGAAATCGGAAGTGTATATTAATAGCTTTTCAACTGTTGTTTAAAACCGACGGAGGAAATATATGAACATACAATGGTTCCCCGGTCACATGACCAAAGCAATCCGCATGATGCAGGAAAACCTTAGGCTCATCGACCTCGTCATCGAGCTTGTCGATGCGCGTCTGCCACTCAGCAGTCGTAACCCCATGGTTGACGAACTTTGCGGAGATAAACCCCATCTTCTGCTTCTCAATAAATCCGACATAGCCGACCACGAGGCAACAAAGGAGTGGGAGAGGTATTTTTCAGATTGTGGCATAACTGCGCTTGCAGTAAGCTCTGTGTCGGGTAAAAAGCTTAATTTCATATTTGACAGATGCAAAACTCTTTTAGCCGATAAAATACAAAGAGAAAAAGATAAGGGCATAGTAAATCGCAGCATAAAGATTATGGTTTGTGGTGTGCCCAATGTCGGCAAATCATCGTTTATAAACAATCTCTCAGGCAAAAAAAGTGCCATCACGGGTGACAGACCGGGCGTTACCAAGGGCAAACAGTGGATACGCCTTCCAAACAATTTCGAGCTTCTCGACACCCCCGGCATCCTCTGGCCAAAATTCGACGATGAAGAGGTAGGTCTGAAGCTTGCCTACACGGGCGCAGTTAAAGATGAGATAATGGATATCGAAGAGCTTGCATGCCATCTTCTCACCTACCTTCGCAGTGCCTACCCCAACTGCCTCACTGAGCGCTATAAAATGACAGACTTTGACGAAATGCAGGGCTATGAAATGCTCGAGCTTTTAGGCAGGAAGCGTGGCTTTGTGGTATCGGGCGGCGAAATCGATACTGAAAGAGCGGCACACATACTCCTTGACGAATTCAGAGCTGCCCGCCTTGGCAATATAACTCTCGAAAAACCAATGAAACAATAAGAAGGCTAAAAAATGGAAACTTCACTTTTTGATTATGAAAATAAATGTCGCATTTTGGGTTACAATCTCATAGCAGGCGTCGATGAAGCAGGCAGGGGGCCTCTTGCAGGCGCTGTGTATGCAGCTGCAGTCATTTTTGATGAGGGTGTGTTTATCGAAGGAGTCAACGATTCAAAAAAACTCACTCCCGCAAAAAGAGATGCCCTCTACGATGAGATAATCGCCAAAGCAAAAAGCTATTGCATTTTTTCTGTTGACGAAAAGACAATAGACGAGATAAATATTCTGGAAGCAACCTACAAAGCCTTTCAGGGCGCAATTTCAGGTCTCAATCCTTCTGCCGATTTTGTCCTCATCGACGGTAACCGTGCCAAGGGAATTGACCTTCCTTTCGAAACCGTTGTAAAGGGTGACAGCAAGAGCTTTTCTATCGCTGCTGCGTCAATCCTTGCCAAAGTCGCAAGAGACCGCTACATAGAAGAGGCCGACAAGCTCTATCCCGAATATGGCTTTGCAATTCACAAAGGCTATGGCACCAAGGCTCACCTTGAAGCAATCCAAAAATACGGTCCTTGTCCTATTCACAGGCTCACCTTTAAAGGCGTAAAGGAATATGTAAGATGACAGCAAAAAATATATCGGGAAAGTATGGCGAAGAGTATGCCGCAAAGCATCTTGCCGAAAATGGCTATCACATTCTTTGCCGCAACTATAAAACCAAAATAGCCGAAGTCGATATCATTGCTGCCGATGGCAACACTCTTTGCTTTATAGAGGTCAAAACCCGTAGGTCCAGATCCTTTGGCCCGGCATCTGAGGCAGTCGATTTTCGCAAAAGAGAAAAGCTCATCCTCGGCGCAAGATGCTATCTCACCTCAAAACCCCGCTATTCAAACTATCGCTTCGATGTGGTTGAGGTCTATGGCACGGTAGGGGACATGGGTTTTTCTGTTGAAGAAATAAATATAATAAAAAACGCTTTCGAAGCTTAAAATGAGACAGGCATCACTCTGCATTGCTTGTCTTTTTTATTTGCATTATCATTTGTTTCTTGGTTTGACTTTTGTCTTAATTTATGATATGATAAAGTGATTATAGATATATGCAAATTTTTTCACTATACTGGAGGCTTATTTTATGGACATCCATTCATCATTAGCACACAGAGTAACCTCTCTCAAGGCATCTGCCATAAGAGAAATTTTTAAGCTTTTAGGAAAGCCCGGCATCATTTCCTTTGCCGGCGGCATTCCTTCACCCGAGCTTTTCCCCACCGATGTATGGGGCGACCTTTTAAAAGAAATAATCGACACAGAAGGCTCCAAAGCCTTAGTATATGGCGTAACAGAAGGCTATGCACCTTTAGTTGAAATCGTAGGTGGCATAAACTCCAAAAACGGTGTCGGCAAAGATTTTGACCGTACCATCATCACCACAGGCGCTCAGCAGGCCATCGACCTTCTTGTTAAGTCCATGGTAAATGAGGGCGAGGGCGTTATATGTGAAGATCCGAGCTTCATCGGCTCTCTCAATGCCATCCGTTCCTACAATGCCGAGCTTTTCGGTGTTGAGATGGACGAAGAGGGCATCTGCACCGATAAAGTAGAAGATATACTAAAAAAAGAAAATATCAAACTCATCTACACCATTCCCACCTTCCAGAACCCCACAGGCATCACTCAAAGCCTTTCTCGCCGCAAAAAGCTCCTTGAGCTTGCCGAAAAATATGACTGCTACATACTTGAGGACAACCCCTATGGCGACCTTCGCTTCAAAGGTGAGGCTGTTCCCACCATCAAGTCTATGGACACAAATGGCAGAGTAATCTATGTAGGATCCTTCTCCAAAACACTGGCGCCCGGTGTCAGAGTAGGCTGGATAACAGGCCACGAGAAAATCATCGACAGGGTAATCGTGTGCAAACAGGTAAACGATGTTCAAGTCGGATCGTAGCCATGTCGTTCTGTGAGCCAAGGAGTTGTCCTAATATGTTGTCTTCCTAA
>JAZNBF010000040.1:0-17018 GCA_045586905.1 Clostridia bacterium | reverse complement strand
CGACATAGGTGTGGGAATGGGTATCACCGGAACAGATGTTACAAAAAATGTTGCCGATATGATACTTGCCGATGATAACTTTGCAACCATAGTTTCGGCAGCAGGTGAAGGCAGAAGAATATATGACAACATCAGAAAAGCTATTCAGTTCCTTCTTGCTTCAAACCTTTCGGAAGTCCTTACCATATTCTTTGCTACACTTTTTGGATTTATAATCTTTGCACCTGTTCATCTGCTCTGGATAAATCTTATAACGGACTGCTTCCCCGCACTTGCACTTGGCATGGAAAAACCCGAAAAAGATATAATGAAGCGAAAACCCCGTGACAGTAAAGAGGGTATATTCTCAGGAGGTCTTGGTTTTGCAGTTGCATATCAGGGTGTGCTTGTGACAGTTATCACCATGATTTCATATCTCATAGGAAGATATTATCTTGCCGACCTGCACCATTCAGAAGCAATTTTAGCAGGAACATACTCTGCAGAAATGCTTGGCACATCCATGGCATTTCTCACACTTTCTCTTTGCGAAATATGCCATGCATTTAACATGAGATCACTCCACGGGTCTATCTTTAAAATGAAAGGTCAGAATTTGTGGCTCTGGGGTGCAGGTATACTTTCGCTCATTCTCACAACACTTGTTATAGAGATAGATTTTCTTGCAAATGCTTTTGAGCTTGCTCATCTCTATTATATAGAATATGCAATTGCATTTGCGCTTGCAATTCTCATTATTCCCATAGTGGAGCTTATCAAAATTATTCATCGCGCAGTGGACAAAAGAAAAGCATAAGCAATTGCGTCAGTATCCGAACTCGCCAAAATTAAGTAAAATAGCCGTTTTTCTTCGTTGTCGGTCTTGAAATACGACAGTATTCCTGCGACCTGCCGCCTCGAAAAACAATCTATTTTATCTTGATTTTGGTTCGGAGAATTTTCGGTGCTGTGTTTTTGCGTCAATGCGAGGCAAAAACGGAGCTAATGCTGACGCATTTGCGAGTATTTTAACAATGCAGTGGCGTAAAAACACGCACCCAAAACGGGTTCGGATATTGAAGCAACTGCTTAAGAAGTTGTGCAGATGATGCACAATTCAGCATAAAAAAAGACGACTGATATTGAAGTCGTCTTTTTTTATTGTTATAAAAGCTATCACCTATTCGTGCAGGCTATCTGCTTTGCAAAACCTTTGTATATAGTCATCAATCGCCTTGTCGATTATCTTGAGAGATGCATCACGATCGCTCACTTCATTTACTGCAGTTGTTTTGTTTTCGAGGTTTTTGTACACGGTGAAAAAGTGTCTCATTTCGTCAAAAACATGTGTTGGAAGCTCACTTATGTCTCGGTACATATTATAGTTCGGATCACTGAACGGAATGGCAATAATCTTTTCGTCGTTTCGTCCGTTGTCTATCATGGAAATAACACCGATAGGATATGCACGGACAAGTGTCATGGGTTCAATTTGCTCCGAACAGAGCAAAAGCACATCGAGGGGATCGTTGTCATCGCCAAGAGTGCGGGGAATGAACCCATAGTTTGCCGGATAATGGGTTGATGTGTGCAGAATTCTGTCGAGCATGAGATAGCCGGATTCTTTGTCAAGCTCATATTTTTTCTTACTGCCTTTTGAGATTTCTATAACACAAATAAAATCTTCGGCGTGTATTCTTTTTGGGGAAATATCGTGCCATATGTTTGACATATTATTAACTCCTTTTGTTACTGATTGTATTATTTATCACTGCAAAATAAGATATACCCACAAAGAGCATAAATAACAGATGTTCTATATATCATCTGCCAAAACCTTTCGCCTCTTCCACATACCACTGAGGAAATATATGAGCGAAGGAATTGCATAGCCATAGGGTGCGAGTGCATAGCCAAGCACGAACCCGAAAAATCCGAAGCCGAAATATATGCCGAAAAGCCAGCTCAGGCCTATTCGAAGTGCAACGCCATCCAGAATTGATAGCACCATGCCAAACTTTACATTACCTATGCCCTGAATAAAAGCACCTGTGCCACGCATTACTGCAAAAGGAATAAACAGCCATACAATTGCCTTTATGAAAGTGCCCGAAAGAGCGTGCACCTTTATGTCGTCGGAAAACAGCATGAAAAGCTCTTTGCCAAAGCAAATATAAAGAGAAAGGAAAATAACAGTGAAGGTAGAAGAGAAAATCCATGCCCAGTGAACAATCTTTTGAGCGCGTTTCACCTCTTTTGCGGCAATGTTCTGACTTATCATGGGAAGTGCCGCATATTGAATGCCCATTGAGACTTTATTCATGATGTCATCAATTCTGACACCAACTCCAAAGGTGGCAGACTCTACAACACCGAGGGTGTTTATCATGGAATTTACATAAAGCATTGAAACATTTATAAATCCAGACTGTATTGCCATGGGAGTGCCGAGACTTAAAATCATTTTTACATATTTCCTGACAGGATTAAAGCTTGAAAGCTTAAAATCGAAGCCGAAAGCTTCTTTGCTTCTATATAGATAATAAATTGAAAAAAGGAATGAAACTGCCTGACCGATGATGGTTGCCCATGCAGCACCTGCAACACCCCAGCCAAATATGCCTGTGAAAAGGATGTCGAGGACAAGATTGACAACCGAAGCAATTGCTATGAAAAGAAGCGGTCTTTTGGAGTCGCCCATGCCTCTGAGAATTGCCGACACCATGTTGTATCCTGCTGTGAATATCATGCCGAGGCCGCATATGATGAGGTAGTCGTTGGACATGGAAACCGACTCGGAAGGAATGTTCATAACTTTGATTATAAGATTTTTTGAAAAAAGAATTGCAACTGAAAAAAGAAGTCCCATAGACAGAATTACAGTGAACAAAGTTCCTATAATGCTATTGGTTTCTTTTTTCTTGCCGCCCCCTATTGCCTGCGCTATCAGGACCTGACCACCGTTTGAAAAGCCAAGACAGACCATGGTAGCAAAATTGAGAATGGAGCTTGACTGGGAAACTGCAGAAAGCCCTGCAGTGCCAACATATTTGCCGACTATGATCATGTCGATGGTGGAATAGATAACCTGAAGTGCATTTGAGAGCATGAAGGGTATCATGAGAAAAAAGAGCTGACGGGATATGCTCCCCGTGGTAAAATCTTTTGCGAGTTTTGTAGTTTTCATGTGTAAATTCATTCCTTGTCTGATGTTTAAATCTTATAGGCTTTTTCTGTGGGAATTGCAGTTATAATCCCATTAGCTTTGGAGTTTATGCCAAACTCTTTGTTTACCTCTTCCATAATTTGTTTGCTTGTTTTAAGCGGTGCAAGGATGGTGAGGATTTCTCTGTCTTCGTCTATTTCTACATCCGGTAGCTGTGCAACATGGTCGATGTCGGCAAGTCTGCCTTTTATGACCGTTCCGCCTGTTGCTCCTGCTTTTCGGGCAAGGTTCATTACGCTGTCTGCATAGCCTTCGTTTACTGATATTATGATAAGGTTGTTGTGATGTTCATTTTTCATGGCTCCGTTTCCTTTCTCTGCTGAAAATTTACTGCTATGAGTTAAAAGCTCGGTCAGCACTCTGCTTGCGGCGCTTGTAGCCAAGATTATCATTAGTCCGCCAAATTTTGAGTGGCTTTCGAAAACCGTTCCGAAATCGGACATCATATCTTTAACATCGTTCTCTGATGCAAGGCTTATTATGATGTCTTTATCATTTGAACCGAGGCCAAATATGTCCATCATCTCAGTGGGAGCTGTACCAAAGCCGACGCATTGGAAATTAAGCCTTATGTTATTGTTTTCCAATATTTTCATAAGACCTTTGCCTTTGTCTCTTTCAACAATAGACAAAAGTGCCATAAGTCTTTTACTCATTTGGCTTGCCCTCCTCATCAAAGAAAATAATATCGTCTTTTACCATACTTATTTCTGTGTGGAGCTTTTTAATTCTTATGATATGCTTTCTTCGCTCATAAAGGCCTAAAATCTGAATGGTAATAAGCGGTGTCATGGCAATCATAGCTACTATGCCGAAAGCATCGGTCATAAGGTTGCCCCCTATTGCCTCACAAGCACCCATTGCAAACGGAAGCATGAAGGTGGAGGTCATAGGACCACTGGCAACACCACCGGAGTCGAATGCGATGCCTGTGTAGATGTGTGGAACAAAAAAGCTTATGGCAAGAGATATGGCATAGCCGGCAATCAGAAAAGGAATGATGGAGATGCCCGTGAGAACCCTGAGCATTGAAATGCCTACCGATACAGATACGCCGATTGAAAGTGCAACTGCAACAGATTTTTGGGATATGGCACCTTTTGTGATTTCACTTACCTGCCTTTTGAGAGAATGAACAGCAGGTTCGGCAGATACGACAAAATAGCCCATGAACATGCCGATGGGGATAAGAAGTGGTCTGAATTCTCCTTCTGCAATGTGCGCACCTATGAGTCTGCCTGCAGGCATAAAGCCTACATTTGCACCCGTGAGGAAAAGCACAAGACCAAGGTAGGTGTATATAAAACCTACACTCATTTTCAGCACACTGTGCGTGTGAAATCTTTTTGTTACTGCCTGATAGATAACAAACAAAACCACGATGGGAATAAAAGCTGCCGCCACCTCTTCTGCATAGTCAGGGAGAGATATTAAAAACCTTTTGAATGCATCGGTGGTTGTGAACACTTTTGATATCTCATATATTGTGGTGGACGGATGTGGCTTATAGAAAATGCTGAGAAGCAGAACCGAGAGAATAGGACCTATGCTGCAAAGAGCAACCACACCAAAACTATGTTCACCGGTATGCTTGCCTTTTTTGCCCGAAGCAAGACCTGCACCGAGGGCCATGATGAATGGCACGGTGATGGGGCCGGTTGTAACGCCGCCGGAGTCGAAGGCAGTGGGGACAAATTCGTTTGGTGCAAAAAATGCAAGACCTATAATAAGTGCATAGAATATAAGAAGCATGCTTCTTAAAGATATTTCCTTTTTGTTTCGGACGAGAGTAATGCTGAGGAAAACGCCTACACCAACACCCACACACAAAATGAGCATTGCATTTGGAATGGTGGGCACCTGCTGTGCAAGTACCTGAAGGTCGGGTTCGGAGATGGTGATGAGAAGTCCGAGAACAAAACAAATGATAAGAGGAAGCAGTACTTTTGAGTTTTTGTTGAGCGATTTACCTATTCCGTCGCCAAGAGGCTCCATGGAGATGGTGGAGCCTATGGTGAAAAGGCTCATTCCCAGAATGAGCAATACAGTTCCGAATAAAAACAGCACCAAAACACCTGCATCAAGCGATACGCAGGTGACAGAAAGAATCAGAACTATGATTGCAATCGGCATGACAGATGTGAGCGATTCTTTAATTGATGTGAAAACATGTGCCATTTTTCTAAGCTCCCAATCTGAATAATCAATAATATATTATACCAAAAAAATTGGCATATGACAAGAGAAAAAGTATCATATGCCAATTGTTATTTAGTCATTAATTGCATATTTTTCAGCATAATAAGAGAATTTGGAGCTGAAATATGCATCGTTATCTTTCATGTTTCTAAGAGACTGATGTACATTCATATTATTCTCGGACGCATCTATAACACAGGCTGCTATGTTGGAGCAGTGGTCTGAAGTTCTTTCAAGATTTCATTGGCCTTATCATACAAGCCTCCGTTTGTTTTTTGAAAATATCCCCTTCTGCATTTCCATTATATCTTTACTGTGGCTAAGATGCAGTTAAGGTATTTTCATATAGTCAAAATTTTTCAAAAATACAGCTCCCGGCAAATAAGGGAGCTGTATTTTACTTAATTAAAAATTTAACCTGTCATAAAAAAAGGGAAAGCTTTTTGTTTTTCACTTAAAGCGAAAAAACATTTCTTCACTATTCCTTATTCACTTATTCATTTGCTTTTAGCAAATAAACATTGCATCGCCAAAGCTGAAAAAACGGTATTTTTCTTTTACTGCCTCAGCGTAGGCTTTCATTATGTTTTCTTTGGAAGAAAATGCACTCACGAGCATTAAAAGTGTTGACTCGGGAAGATGGAAATTGGTGATGAGGCAATCTATGCATTTATATTTGTATGGCGGATAGATGAATATGTCGGTCCAGCCGCTTGCCTCCGACACTTTGCCATCGAGTGAGGCTACTGTTTCAAGTACTCTGGTTGAAGTGGTGCCGACGGATATAATCCTGCCGCCTTTTGATTTGGCCGAGTTAATCTTTTCGGCTGTCTCTTTTGTTATGGTGTAGAATTCGGAATGCATTTTGTGGTTTTCTACATCGTCTACCTTTACAGGTCGGAATGTGCCAAGTCCGACATGAAGAGTGACATATGCAATGTCAACACCTTTTGCCTCTATCTGTGACATAAGCTCTTTTGTAAAATGCAGACCTGCCGTGGGTGCTGCGGCAGAACCGTTGTGTCGGGAATAGACTGTCTGATAGCGTTCGCGTTCTTCGAGCTTTTGGGTGATGTACGGAGGAAGAGGCATTTCGCCGAGCTCATCGAGGACATTTTCAAAAAGTCCGTCATATTCGAAGCTGACTATGCGATTGCCATCGTTTACGGTGTCTTTTATCTCACCTATGAGCTTGCCTCCACCAAAAGAAACCCTGACACCTTTTTTGCACTTTTTGCCCGGACGGACAATTATCTCCCATTCGCGTTCGGACTTGCGATTGAGAAGCAAAAACTCGATTTTGGCACCTGTCCCCTCTTTTTCGCCTATGAGACGGGCAGGCAGAACCCTTGTGTCGTTGAGAACAAGGCAGTCACCCTCATTGAGATGATCTATAATATTATAAAAATGGCTATGCTCAATGGATCCGCTTTCTTTGCCGAGCACCATAAGCCTTGACGAAGCTCTGTCGGCAAGGGGAGTTTGAGCAATGAGCCCGGGGGGTAATTCATAGTAAAAATCACTTGTTTTCAAAGTTGGTTGTACATTCCTTTCGATTTAGCTGAGTTCAACACCTTTATAGTAAAACTGAAGAATGTCTGCATAACCAAAGCCCTGCTCTGCCATTGCTTTGGCACCGTATTGACTCATGCCGAGACCATGTCCCCAGCCTGAACCGTTGATGATGAAGCTTTCGGGGTTAAGCTGAGGGGGTGTGGTTTGATATTCCACTGCACCGGTCGAGGTTTTTACGGTTACATTGCCCGAAATTGCCTGAGTGCTGAATGCGCCTTTTGCACTGAGGGTGCTGACAGATTTTACTCCGCCTGAAGTGATGGCAAAGAATGAAGGCAGTGCATCGGTCTGATTGCCACCTATGGGTGTTATGGTATATTTCTGACTGTATAGTCCAAAGAAAGAACGGGTTTTATCATTTTTAAGGACATAGCTCCCGTTTGTGCCGGAGATTGTAACCTCGTATGTTCTTCCGTATTCATCGGCACCGGTAACTCTCATGTCGGTTATGTCACCGATATCAATTTCTTTCTCTCTGAGCTTTTCCTTGATTTTGTCTTTGGTGAGTGTAACCTGCCATGAAGAACGTGGGTTGTCGGATGCGGCATCGTAGGGATCGTGAGAAGCAACGAGATATGGGATGTCATTGCCCCACACATATTTTGAATAGGCAATTGAGCCACCGTTTGATGAAGAATAAAGAGCATCGGCAACCGAAGAATCATATGTAATGACCTGATCTTTTGTCTCCTCGGCTGCAAGGAGTGTGGATTCGCTTTCGCCGCCTATGCCAAGATAGACCTGACAGTCCTGAGTGTTGCAAAGATTGAAACCTTGTGACGAGTGTTTGCCAAAGCCCTTTATGGCATAGCTTCTGGCACACACTGCCTGAGCCTTGAGAGCTTCGATGGGCCATGAGGGGCTCATTTCTCTGCCGACAACGCCTGCTATGTAGCTGTTGATATTGACAAAGTTGACAACGGTGAGCTTGCCGTCGGAGGTGGGAATGATTTTGACTCCTCCACGATATACGGTGCCATCTATGCTAACTTCACCATTTTGAGGCAAAAGCGCATAGTTGCCCTCAGATATGTCATATGCAGTCCCGTTAATGCAGACAGATGTAGGTGAGTGTGGCGTGATGGTAAGGGTGACTTCTCCGAATCCGTAGCCCAGAGGAGTGTAGACAGAACCAGCCATATAGCCTGCGTCATAGCCGCAAACAGAAGAAAGGGTAACTTCACTTTTGGCAGTTGCGCCAAAAGCAAGACCTATCTGAATTGTTTCATATTGAGGATCGAGAGCATGTGCTGAGATGCCCGTAAATACAAGCAGACAAAGAAGAGACACAAGAAAGATAAATTTATAATTTCTCATTTTTCCTCCGTGAAATATATTTATTTTTGTATTGCTCATCAAAAATAAATGATAATATTATTGTGAAAAGTCTACGCATAGTTTATATACCATTTAATTATATCGTAAACTGCGAAAAAAGTCAATTTATAATATATTACATTTTAAAAACATCGTAGTGCAGATAAGTCGATTTTTTTAAGAGTGCAAAGCTTTTTTTACATATATTTATATAAAACATTTTTGACCGATGTAAAATATGTATAAAATACACATTGACATAACATAACGCAAATGTTATTATTGAAATAACATTACATATAATCAGATAGAGGCGCACCTGTCAATTAGTAGCACAGAGGAAAACGGCAGAGTTTTGTGAGGCTGTGTGAAAGGTGAGGGTGCCGAAGGATGCTTTTACTGCCGAAAGCATTGCTGGTTGTGCGGTAAACAGCCGTATGACTGTCGCCCCCGGGCGGAGTGCTATCAGGGAAGCTAAAGTGCGAAAGCTCTGAGCCTACCTTTTTGCACACCCGGTTTTTACAAACCGGTTTTTTTATTGTTTTTATAAAAAATATTTTTTGGAGGTATTTTAAAGTGAAAAAGTATAACATTGCAGTAGTAGGTGCAACAGGCATGGTGGGAAGAACATTCCTTAAAGTGCTTGAAGAAATCAATCTCCCCGTAGAAAATTATTATCTCATGGCATCAGCACGCAGTGCAGGTCAGGAAATTGATTTTATGGGCAAGAAATATGTGATTGAAGAACTCACAGAAAATTCTTTTGATAAAGACATTGACATTGCACTCTTCTCGGCAGGCGGTTCTACAAGTGAAAAATTTGCTCCCATTGCCGCTTCAAAGGGTGTTGTTGTTATCGACAACTCAAGCGCATGGAGAATGGACCCCGAAGTTCCACTCGTTGTGCCTGAGGTTAACCCCGATGACATAAGATGGAATAAAGGCATCATTGCTAACCCCAACTGCTCTACAATACAGGCTATGGTAGCACTTAAGCCTCTCCACGACGCATACAAAATCAAGAGAGTTGTTTACTCTACATATCAGGCAGTGTCAGGTGCAGGTATGGCAGGATATATGGACCTTGAAAACGGCCTTAAGGGCGAAGCTCCCAAGAAATTCCCCCACCCCATTGCCGGAAACTGCATTCCTCACATTGATTCATTCCTTCCTAACGGTTACACCAAGGAAGAAATGAAAATGGTTAACGAAACAAGAAAAATTCTCGGTGATGACAACATCAAAATCACTGCTACAACTGTTCGTGTGCCTGTGTTTGACAGCCACAGTGAATCTATCAATGTTGAGTTTTACAATGATTTTGACCTTGATGAACTCAAAGAGGTGCTTGCAAAAGCTCCCGGCATCATCATTAAAGACGATCCCGAAAACAATGTTTATCCTCTCGCTCTTGATGCAAAGGGCACCAACGAAACTTATGTTGGTCGTATCAGAAGAGACGAAAGCATTGACTCTGGTGTTAACATCTGGGTTGTTGCAGACAACATCAGAAAAGGCGCTGCTACAAATGCTGTACAGATTGCTCAGAAGCTCATTGAAATCTGGAACGAACAATAATTACTGAAAGGCAGGAAACTGTTGTGAGAAAACCAATTTTTACCGGCTCAGGCGTTGCAATTATCACACCTTTTACCGAAAACGGTGTCAACTTCGACGAGCTTGGCAGAATGATTGAATATCATATTGAAAACAAGACCGATGCTATCATAATTTGCGGTACCACAGGCGAAGCATCTACAATGCCTGATGACGAGCACTGCGCCACCATTAAGTATGCAGTGGAAAAAGCTGCCGGCAGAATTCCCGTTATTGCAGGTACCGGTTCGAACGATACTCCCCATGCAATCAAGCTTTCAAAATTTGCTGAAGATGCAGGGGCAGATGCAATACTCACTGTTACACCATATTACAACAAAGCCACTCAGAAAGGTCTTGTAGAGCATTTCACTGCTATTGCAAACGCAATCAGCATCCCTGTGATACTCTACAATGTACCCTCAAGAACAGGCTGCAACATAAAACCCGAAACTCTCAAAAAGCTCAGCGAAGTGGAAAACATCGTAGCAGTTAAAGAGGCGAGCGGTGACCTTTCTCAGGTTGCAAAAATCGCTTCAATATGCGGAGATGCTCTCGACATTTATTCAGGCAATGACGACCAGGTGCTCCCTATTCTTTCGCTTGGCGGTAAGGGCGTGATATCTGTTGTGGCAAATGTTGCGCCAAAAGAGACTCACGACATGGTTATGGAATTTTTAGAGGGCAACATAAATGAAGCAAAAGACATTCAGCTTGGTATGATTGAGCTTTGTGATGCACTTTTCTGCGAGGTTAACCCCATCCCCGTGAAAACTGCTTTAGGTCTTATGGGTTGGGAAACAGGCAAGCTCAGACTTCCTCTCACACCTATGGAGCCTAACACACTGAGTCAGCTCAAGACAGCACTTAAAAACTACGGACTTATTAAATAAATTATATTGGAGATATACAATATGATAAACATTGCACTTTTTGGTTGTAACGGAAAAATGGGTCAGGTTATTGCAAGGCTGATAAGCACAGATGCCGATGCAAAAATCAGCTTTGGTTTTGATATCAACACCGAAGCAAAGAATTCGTTTCCCGTTTACGATAAGATTGGTGACATAAAAGAAAAAGCAGATGTTGTTATCGACTTTTCTCATCCGTCGATGCTTGGCACAATAATTGAATATTGCTCATCACAAAGTGTACCTGCTGTTATCGCAACAACAGGACTTTCGGAAGGTCAGCTCTCAAATATCGATGCGCTTTCTAAAAAAGTGGCTGTGTTCCGTTCGGCAAATATGTCGCTTGGAATTAACCTTCTTATAAGCCTTGTACAAAAGGCAAGTGCACTGCTTGGCGACAAGTTTGACATAGAAATTGTCGAAAAGCATCACAATCAGAAAATTGATGCGCCGAGCGGAACTGCTCTTATGATTGCAGATGCAATCTCGGACGCATTAGAGCAAAAATGCGAATATGTGTATGACAGACATTCTCAGAGAAAGAAGAGAAGCAAAGCTGAGATTGGTCTGCACGCTATAAGAGGCGGCACAATAGTCGGCGAACACGATGTTATCTTTGCAGGTAACGACGAGATTGTCACAATCAGCCACACTGCTATGAGCAAGGAAATTTTTGCTGAAGGTGCAATTAAAGCTGCAAAATTCCTCCATGGAAAAGATGCGGGAATGTATGATATGTCGCAGCTTATAGAAGAATAAACTGTAATTTTAAAGGATAGCACATTTTATTTTGTGCTATCCTTTTTTTGTGGCGCGACATTTATAAGCATCATATTATTTTTCTTCTTTGCATAATTATATGCCTGCTTTGTTCCGCTCTTGGGAAGCGAGTTTTCTTCATAATACATTACAAGGATATCGCTTTTGTCAATCATAATTTTATTGCGTTCTATGTAGACCGCCCGTCCCGCTTTAATAATATTTTCAGGGAAAAAGGTATCATCACAGAATTCAAGCAAAAAGTCTTTATAGTGCTCACTGATACAGGGAAATTCTGCTCTTATGTATATTCTTTGTATGTGAGGATAAGTTTGTTTGAGTGTTGTAACAGTTTCAAGACACAAATCATCAAACTCACTTCTGCTTCCAAAAAGAAAGGTTTCAACTT
The DNA here is from genome assembly GCA_045586905.1 of Clostridia bacterium. GTDB lineage: Bacteria > Bacillota > Clostridia > UMGS1810 > UMGS1810 > RGIG1828. Next base: position 5,047 of record JAZNBF010000040.1, on the reverse strand, counting down.
TTTCTTTTTCTATAAGATTTTTAATCAGCAGATAAAGCCTTTGCGAAAGTTCATCATTAACTTTGATTTTTCTGTGTCCAATAAAACAACATACCTTTGACATATTATCACCCGTTTTAGATTAATACACCCATTAACTTTGTAAATGAATACTATTTCTTTGCATTATATCACTTTAAATTTAAAAATGCAAACAATTTATTCTCTTTTAAGAATGTTTTGTCTGTCGATTGACTAAATCATCTTGGATATAATATTATTCGAGGTGAATTTTGATGAAAAATAAAAATTTCGATATTTGGTTAGGTATCGGTCTTAATATACTTCATTATCGCAAAGAGCAGGGCTTAACACAAATACAACTTGCAGAAAAATGTGACATCAGCAGAACATATATGCAAAAAATTGAAACTGCCGCCTCGTCCTGCACTTTAGACACTTTAATCGATATTGCTGAAGCTTTAAATATTCCTCTTAAGAAGCTTTTTGAATTTAAAGATTAACCAAAAAAAGACAGTACAGTTTAACATAAACTGCGCTGTCTTTTTTTGTCAGCTTTCTTTATTAATTTTGAATATTTTTTTAAGTATCCCCCTGAAAAATTGGGGTGCATTCCATACTATGACCTTCATATGCTCTCTCCTTCCCCATTTTTATTTAGCGCAATATATTGCAATGCAAAAAAGTGCCAAAAGCACAGATTCTATCAGAGCGATTACAATTGGGGGCATGACAAAGGCCAGAAAAACTCCAACCACAAAGCACAAGACACAAAGCCCCCAGACCTTTTTGAACATATTTTTGAAAAACAAAACCCACACCCCCGGGAATATAATGAATAATGAATAATGAATAATGAATGATGAATGATGAATAATTAAACACTTTCAATTATTACATTATATGAGGGTGTGGGTGTTTTTGTTACGATAAGATTAATCCAATTCTATGGTACCATTATAAAGCTCAAAATATCTGCCTTTTTGCGATAAAAGGTCTTCGTGAGTGCCTCTTTCTATGATTTCACCGTTTTCGAGCACTGCTATGATGTCGGCGTTGCGAATGGTGGAGAGGCGATGGGCTATTATGAAGGTGGTTCTGTCTTTCATAAGACGGTCCATACCTTTTTCGATGTGCTTTTCGGTACGGGTGTCGACAGATGAGGTTGCTTCGTCGAGAATTAAAATCGGTGCTTTGGAAATGGCTGCACGGGCAATGTTTAAAAGCTGCCTTTGTCCCTGGCTGAGATTCGAACCGTCGCCCTTGAGCTCGGTGTCGTAGCCATCGGGAAGACGCATGATGAACGAATGGGCACTTGCGGTTTTTGCAGCCTCTATAACCTCTTCGTCGGTTGCGTCAAGGCGACCATAGCGAATGTTTTCTCTCACAGTTCCCGTGAAGAGATAGGTGTCCTGAAGCACCATGGCAATGTTTTGACGGAGGCTTGGTTTTGAGTGGTCTTTGATGTCTTTACCGTCAATGGAAATGGTGCCTTTTTCGATGTCATAAAAACGGTTTATAAGATTGGTTATGGTTGTCTTACCGGCACCTGTGGAGCCTACAAATGCTATTTTCTGCCCTTTTTTCGCTGTGATTGAAATGTTTTTGAGAACATCTTTGTCACTGTTATAGCCAAAGGTGACATCGGATATTTCAACGAGACCATTTACCTCACCTATGGGCGGCTTTTCGGAAAGGTCGGCTTCGGGCTCTGTGTCCATTACATCAAACACACGCTCGGCACCTGAAAGAGCAGAGAATATGTTTGTGACCTGCATGGATATTTCGTTGATTGGGCGGCCAAACTGACGGGAATAGTTGACAAAAACAGCAAGTCCGCCAACATCGAAAGCTTTGAAAAGACACATGATGCCGCCTATGGTGGCAGTCAGCGCATAGTTAATCTGACTTAAGTTTCCCATTACAGGGCCCATCATGGAGCCGAAAAACTGCGCTTTGATTTGTTTGGAGCGAAGCTCGTTGTTTAAGACTTCAAACTCTTCACACGCCTGAGGCTCGTGGTTGAAAACCTTGACGATTTTCTGACCTGATACGGTCTCTTCGATGTAGCCATTGACTGCACCAAGCGCCGCCTGCTGAGCAGAGAAATATTTGCGGCTGTGCTTGGCAAGAGTTGTCGCAGCTTTGAAGAGAACAGGAACCATAACTATGGTTACAAGGGCAAGAATCCAGTTGGTGTATATCATAAGAGAGAATGTGCCTATGATGGTGATGATGCCCGAGAAAAGATGAATGATGGTGTTGTTGAGCATTTCACCTACTGTGTCGACATCGTTGGTAAACCGACTCATAAGCTCACCTGTCTGATGACGGTCGAAAAATCTTACGGGCAGGTTTTGCATTTTGGAGAAAAGGTCTTCTCTTATGCTGCAAAGTGCTTTTTGCGATACACTTATCATTATGCGTGACTGTGCATATGAAGATATAACGCCTACAAGATATACACACGCCATGAGTGCGAGCGCATACACAAGACCTTTTATGTCGCCGGGAACGATGTAGTTATTGATGATGGGGCGAAGCATATAGGAGCCTGCAAGAGTTGAGGCAGATGAGGCAAGAGTGAGGAAAAAGGCAAAGACAATCTTAAGCTTGTCTTTTGAAATATAGCCAAGGAGACGTCTGACGGTTTTGGCAGTATTCTTCGGCTTACCACCTGCGCCCATCATCCTGCCGCGCGGTCCACCCCCTCCGGGGCCACGCATCATAGGTTTCATGCCCTGTTTACCGGCAGCGTTATGCGAAGAAGTGTAGCGCTCGATGAGGCGTTCTTTTTTGTGTGCATCCATTATTTGTCCGCCTCCCTTTCTCTCTGTGAATAGTATATTTCTTTATAGTATTCGTTGTCTGCCAAAAGGGTTTCGTGGGTACCCTCGCCTACTATGCGGCCATCATCTATGACGATGATTTTGTCGCAGTCGGTGACAGAGGAAATACGCTGAGCAATTATGATTTTTGTAGTGTCGGCAAGTTCATTTAAAAATGCTTCTCTTATCTTTTGTTCGGTGGCTGTGTCAACTGCGCTTGTGCTGTCATCAAGGATAAGTATGCGTGGCTTTTTGATGAGAGCACGTGCAATACATATGCGCTGTTTCTGACCACCCGACACATTGACACCACCCTGACCGAGTTCGGTGTCGTAGCCACGGGTGAAAGATGAAATAAAGGAATGAGCCTGAGAATGACTTGTGGCTGAAATTATTTCCTCCTCTGTGGCGTCCTCTTTGCCCCAGAGAAGATTCTCTTCTATTGTGCCTGAGAAGAGGGTGTTTTTCTGGAGAACCATGCCGACGCCCTCACGGAGATTGTAAAGGCTATAATCTCTGACATCGACTCCGTCTACCAAGACAGAACCCTCGGTGACATCATAGAGCCTTGCAATAAGACCAACAAGACTTGTTTTGCCGGAACCTGTGGCGCCTAAAATTCCGACAGTTTCGCCCGATTTTATGGAGAAGTTAATATCTTCCAAAACATTGACACCGTCTTTGGAATATGAGAAATACACGTTTTTAAACTCTACACTGCCACCTGTTATCTCTTTGTCTTTAAAAGTGGCGTCTTCATCGCTGACATCGGGTACCGTCAGGAGTACTTCTTTAATACGCCTTGATGAAGCAAGAGCTCGAGATGCCTGAAGAATTATCATGGAAACCATCATAAGTGACATGAGAATCTGAACAATATAGGTGGTGAAAGCGGCAAGCTCGCCTATTTCAAGTGAGCCTTTCATTACAAAATTGCCACCGAACCACAGTACTGCAATGGTGGTTATATTCATCATGAGAGTCATTACAGGTCCGTTTTTTATGACGGTGCGCATGGCTCTGAGCGTGCTGTCACGAAGGTCGGTATTTGAAACTGCGAACTTTTCTTTTTCGAAGTCTTCTCTTACAAAGCTTTTTACCACTCTGACGTTGGTGATGTTTTCCTGAATACTTCTGTTGATGGCATCGAGCTTTTTTTGCATGACATTGAATCGGGGGAAAGCTCTTGTCATTATCATGATGATGCAAAAAGCCAGAATGGGAATTACTACACCTATCACAATGGCAAGGCGGGCATTTATGGAAATGGCCATAATAAGCGCGCCGACAAGGAGACCGGGGGAGCGAAGGAGCATTACAAGTCCCATACGAATGACATGCTGAAGCTGAGTGGTATCATTGGTGAGACGGGTGATGAGTGATGCGGTGGAAAAGCTATCGATATTTTTAAACGAAAAGGTCTGAACCTTATTGAAAAGGTCCTGACGAAGTCCGCTCGAAAAGCCTATTGATGCTCTTACAGCGCAGTAGTTGCCAAAGATGCCTCCTGCCATCATCATGAGTGCGACACCTATCATGCTAAGACCGGTTTTAATTATGTAGGCTTTGTCGCCCGTTGCTATGCCACTGTCAACTATGAGTGACATAAGACGGGGCATAAAAATTTCGCCAACAACCTCGAGTATCATGCTCAAGGGACCTAATATGAAAAACCATATGTGAGGTTTTATATATTTGAAATAGGATGCTTTCAAGTTTGCATCTCCTTTCGCGATGAAAAATTATATACTATATTATATACCCGAATTTAATAATTTTCAATCGGTTGGCAAAAAAATTAATAAGATGTTTACAAATTCATCATTTCAAAATACAAAAAGGACTGCAAAGAAATATTATCTTTGCAGTCCTTTAAAAACAGTCTGATATCAGAAATTAATTTTAAATGTTACATCGCCTGCGCTGTGGTCTTTGGCAGAAAGAGTGAACACTGCTGCGCCATCGGCATATTCAAACTCTACATCTGATGCACCAAGCTTAACAGATGACGGTTTTTTACCGAAAATCTTAACCTGCATGTCGCGAACCTCGCCCACGGGTTTAATCTCGGGGATGGCGTTGTTGGCAATATCGTGACCGTTGTCAGGTCGGCCGCTATATGAACCCTGACGAGCGCAAACTGTGAGGTCAAATCCGTTTGAAGTGGTGTTTTCCATGCGGATATCGGTGGTGCAATATTTGCCTTCACGGTAGTCATA
>JAZNBF010000039.1:0-10447 GCA_045586905.1 Clostridia bacterium | reverse complement strand
TTTCATAACCGTTTTCGTTAATGTTGGCTTTTTGCTCAGGTGATAAAACAGGAAGAGTTTTATTTGCAAGTGTTCCCACATTTATCTCCCTGAGAAGCGGTGTTGTTTCATAGTGGCACCTTTCAATTGCATTTTCGGCTGTTTCTTTTGCTCTTATTAAATCACTTGAAAATATTTTATCAAAATCCGTTTTCAAAAGTGGCGCAATGGCTTGTGCCTGTTTTTTGCCAAGCTCTGTAAGGGGGACATCAGACCAGCCTGTCCATACGCCTTTAAAGTTTGCTTCGCTTTCGCCGTGTCTTATTATGTATACTTTCATTAAATCACTTCCGTGTGTTTGATTTTTTACATATGAAAAATCTTGTATTGATTATATCATTTTGATATGATATAATCAAATATAAATAATGTTATATTATTATTACAAAAATGTTATGGGAAGTGAAAAAAATGAATGATGTTGAAAAAAACATATATGAAATATATAAGACAAGAAGCTTTTCAAAGGCTGCTGCAAATCTTTTTATTTCCCAGCCGTCACTGAGCAATTCTGTCAAAAGATATGAAAAACAGCTTGGGTATGAGATTTTTGACAGAACGACAAAACCGCTGTCGCTGACTAAAAAAGGCTTTTTATATATAGAATATCTTGAAGAAAAATTTAATCTTGAACTAAGGCTTAAAGAAAACATAAAACAAGCTGACTATGAAATAGAAAAGAAAATACGCATCAGCAGCAATAATTCTTCGTCGATTTATACTTTGCCCGTTTTATTCAAGGCTTTTTTGGAATTGCATCCCGAAGTAAATATAGAAATAAGCACTACAAGCAGCAGAGAGCTGTTATATGAAAATGCAGAAAAGGGTATGACCGACATCGTGCTTGACTCTGCCAATCCGTTTTCAATGCTCGAAAAAGTAAAGCTGTGGGAAGAAAAATATATTTTTCTCATTCGAAAAGATCATCCGGGAGTAGAAAAGGTGATTGACAAAGCATTGACACGCGAAGAAATAAAAAAAGGAATATTCCCGAAAGAAAAGAAAATCACAGACTGGAGCTTCCTTGGAAAAATCAACCTTTTTATGACTATGCAAAACAAAAGTCTGATAAATGAAATAAATGATATGTTTAAAGATATTATCGAAAAAAAGATCCGTATCATAAAGCTTTACCGCATGGATATGCAATACAGCCTGGTAGAAAACGGACTTGGAGCGATGATGATTCCTCAGAGCTTGCTTCTCACCAAAAAATATGACGAAAACGAATTTCTGTGTTTTGGCATAGATATTCCTGAAAACAAAAGAGAAATATATCTTTATTATAACAAAAACAACTCATCAGAATATGTGAAGGAATTTATAGAAATGGCTGAAAAAATGTATGCAAAATAAGGGAATGTAAAAAAGTTCAGAATGTAAAAAGGGACTGTAAATTAATTAATTAATTTACAGTCCCTTTGTTTTTCAAAATTCTTTAAAATGATTATTTTTATCCACAGTCACATATTTTTCAATATTAAAATTGTTTTTAATTTTTTCAAACCTTTCCTCACCCATGACGAAAATGGCAGTGGAGAGCATATCGGCCTCAAATGACGATTTTGAAACCACCGACACGCTTATTAGTCCTGAGTCGGCAGGAGTGCCTGAGAGAGGGTCTATGATGTGATGATAGATTTTTCCGTTTTCTTCAAAATATCTTTCATACGAGCCCGATGTCACGCACGATGAGTCGGAAAGGTCGATTGCCATGAAAAACTCGCCTCTTTCTTTTGACGGGTCCTGAAGACCTATCCGCCACGGAGCTTTCTTTTCGGATTTGCCGAGAGCGTAGATATTGCCGCCAAGATCTATGATTGCATTTTTAACCCCGTGATTTTTTATTATCTCTATGCATCTGTCGGCAGCATAGCCTTTTGCCGCACCTCCAAGGTCTATTGCCATGCCTTCCTTTTTAAAGGTGATGGTGTTATCTTCTATAACAACATTTTCATATCCGACTCTTTCTCTTGCCTTTTCAATTTCTTCATCACTTGGCACAGTCGGGTTTTCACTCTTTATGTTCCATAGGTCTGAAAGGGGTTTTATGGTGATGTCAAAGGCACCGTCTGTTATTTCACACACTCTGAGAGCCTTTGTGAGCACATTTTTCATCTCGTCTGAGATTTCCATGCCTTTATGGGCATTTTCATTTATTTTATAAAGCTCGCTCGACTCAATGTATGGCGAAAACACGCTCTCTGTTCTTTTTATTTCGTCAATTGCCGCGCTCGCTGCCATCTCAGCATTTTCACCGTAGCAGGTCACAGACACAAAGGTGTCGAGACAAAATTCTGTCTTTGTTATTTTTTGGTTATTGTCGCAACCGGAAAGCAGAAAAAGACATGATATGATAAATAGTAAAAAAAACAGTTTCCTTTTCATAGTTCATCTCCTTTATAGTGCAGAAGTGCAATTCATGAGATAGGAGTCTCAATTCATTGAGTTTGATTTGCAAACTCATTTTATCACAAAAAAACAAAAAAAACAACTCTCACAAACACTTGCACCTTATTTGCATTTTTAGTAAAATCCACAAAAGATTAAAAGCAAATAATCTGCCTTTTTGTCAAACCGAAAGAAATCGAAAACAAACCAAAAGAAAAACGAAAAAAGTGTTGATTTTTTAAAGATTTTATGTATAATATTATATGTAAGATAGTCTGTGCCACCATGCGCAGACAAAAAATATATTAAAGAAAGAGGTTTTTGCTATGAGTAAAAATTGGGCAAGTATGGATCTTTCAAAAGTACCTAACATGGTATCTTCCACCGTTCCCGGACCTAAATCTGTGGAATATCATGACAGATGTGCTAAGTACATGAAAGGTTATTCTTCACAGGTTAAGCTTTTTCCCGTAACCTTTGAATCAGGCTATGGCTACACCCTTACCGACGTTGACGGTAATACATATCTCGACTTTTCATCAGGTATCTATGTAACAGGTCTTGGCCACTGCCATCCGAAGATCAGCGAAGCAGTTGCTATGCAGGCTAAAAAGCTCATGAACTGCCACGACTTCACCACAACTGTTAAAATGGAACTCGTTGAAAAAATGCACGAAATCACAGGCGGACGCTTTGGCGGCTTCCAGTTCTACGATTCAGGTACAACAGCAGTAGAAGCAGGTCTCCGTTGTGCACGTGCTGCCACAGGCAAGCAGGAATTCATCTCCTTCTGGAGAGACTTCCACGGTAAAACCTACGGTGCAAACTCACTCGCAGTTGTAGGCCCCGACACACACATGAGAGCTCCCGGCTTCATGCTCGCACCAAGACCAAACCCCTATCGTGACTTCTTTGGCAGAACTCCCGAAGAGGCTTGGAAAGATTCTTCCCCCTACATCAGAATGATCGAAGGCATGCTCGACAACCAGTGTGCAAACGGTGGCAAAAACGTTGCTGCTATCGTGCTCGAACCCATCCAGGGCTGGGGCGGCTCCATCATTCCTCCTGCAGACTTCATCCCTGCTCTCAGAAAACTTTGTGACGACAGAGGCATCCTTCTCTTTGCCGACGAAGTTCTCAACTGCATGGCAAGAACAGGTAAATATCTCGCTATGGATCACTGGGATGTTACAGCCGACATCACAACTCTCGGTAAAGGCTTTGGTAACGGGTTCCCTGTTACTGCTCTCGCAGTTTCCAAAGACCTTGCACCCGCAATTGAAAAAATCTCTGCTTCTTCATCTTATGGCGGCAACCCAATGGCTTGTATCGCAGCTCTCGAATCCATCAAGGTTATCGAAGAAGAAAAACTCAACGAGCGCAGTGCTCACCTTGGCGAAATCATGCTGAAACGAATGGAAGAAATGAAGGCAGCTCACCCCATCATCGGTGATGTAAGAGCTATCGGCTGTCTCCAGGCTATCGAAATCGTTAAAGACAGAGAAACAAAAGAACCCTTCGCAGAAGCCGGCACAATGATCTATCAGAAAGCTTTTGAAAAAGGTCTCGCTTGGGTACCTTCAGGTCACATCCTCCGTATGTCACCTCCAATGATCCTCGACGACGAAGCTGCTCTCAAGGGCCTCGACATCATTGAAGAAGCTATCGTAGAAACCGAAAAACACTTCGGATTCTAATTGAGGAGGACAAACCCCTATGAAAACAGTCAGATTCGGCCTCATAGGCTGCGGTCTTATGGCAAGAGAGTTTGCCTCTGCTGCCGCTCGCTGGTGCCATCTCACAGATGATGTGCCCCGTCCTGAGATTGTTGGCATTTGCTCGGTAGTTCCCAAGGAAATGGAATGGTTTAACAAAAACTTCCCCGACATCAAATACTCCGTTTCCGACTATAAAGAACTCCTCGACAAAGACGACATCGACGCAATCTATTGCGCAGTGCCTCACAATCTTCACGAACAGTTCTACATCGATATCATCAAAAGCGGCAAAGCGCTACTTGGCGAAAAACCCTTTGGTATCGACAAACAGGCAAACGAAAATATACTTAAAGCTCTCGAGGAAAACCCCGACACCTTTGTACGCTGCTGCAGTGAGTTCCCCTACTATCCTGCAATGCAGACCATGATCAACTGGTATAATGAAGGCAAATTCGGCAAAGTTCTCGAAATTCACTGCGGCTTCTGCCATTGCAGTGACATGGACACCCAAAAGCCTATCAACTGGAAGAGAATGGTTAAGTTCAACGGTGAATACGGATGCCTCGGCGACCTTGGCATTCACACCCAGCATGTTCCTTTCCGTCTCGGCTTCAAGCCCGAAACAGTGAGAGCGCATTTTTCAAACATTGTAAAAGAGCGCCCCGACGGTAAAGGCGGCACAGCTGTGTGCGACACCTTCGACAACTGCACAATCTTCTGCACCACAAGAAATGCCGACGGTGATGAAATCCCCATGACCTTCGAAACAAAGCGTATGGCACCAGGCTCCACAAACAGATGGTTTTTCGAAATCTACGGTATGGACTGCAGTGCGCGCTTCACAAGTGATGATGCCAATGCTTTCCACTACACATCATCATGGGGCAAAGAGCAGTCATGGAACCGTATCATCATAGGCTATAAGCCCATGATACCCACCATCACAGGTCCCATCTTCGAGTTTGGCTTCACCGATGCCATTTTGCAGCAGATTGCAGCATTTATGCTTGAATATTCAGGTGTACAGGTGCCCTTCGGTCTCTTCACTCCTGAAGAAACCCGTCTTTCACACACACTTGCTACTGCTGCACTTAAGTCTTTCTATAATAAGACAGTAGAAGTAATCGAATAAAAAATTAATTAAGAGACCCATTGCCTTTGCAGGCGGTGGGTTTCTTTTTTTTGTTTTGCAAAAATTTTCACATTCTTATCGCCCAAACCATTGTCAAATAAAACCTTGAAAGGTTTTTGTTTTTTTCTTTCAGATACAAAAAAATTTTTTAAAATATGTTTTAATTATTATATACGATAATCGTTTACAAATTACTCCAAAGGAGATATAATAAGTGACAAATAAAAGTTCTGCATTAAAAATTGTTGACAGTGAAGGAAAGACAATAAAAGTTTATAAGGACACTTTTGATCCTTCTGGTAATTTGGTGCATAGAAAGGATAAATAAAGATGCATAGAATATTAAATGATTTTTTAAAAACAAAAATCAGTTTAGAACAACTCAAAGAAAAAATTGGAAACGATTTATACAATGTTACAATCGAAAACCCAAAAACAGTATATGCAAGCGATTTAGTTTTTTTAATTAACGAATATGTGTCAGAAAAAATATCATTAAAAGAAATTGTAGACTGTGTAAATGTTATTTGGTTTACTGATTTGTACGAATATAATATACCGGAAGAAGACTCTATTGCCAGCGTAATATCTTTGCTTGAAACCTTAGATGAGGATGATATGCAGTTTTCAAACAAAGATTTTATGAATATGATAGAGTGTCTTTCTAATAATAAAATTTATGAGATTTCTTAAATAACATCATAGGGACTCAATATCTTGGAACACATCTTGCGCCAGAAAACCTGTTAAATGGAGAAAATAAAAATGTATTTTTGGAATGACAGGGAAGAAAAAATTATAGGAACATTTATTAATAACATCGATAACTATGAAGATCAAGAACTAATATTAAGATGGGAAGATGGAAGCTAAGTTTGTGCATTATTTGATTCTTACATAGAAGATGAGTCTGATTGTGATATGGATGAAGAAGGATATGAGGAGTTTTGGTCTATTGTTTTCAAAGGAATCAGCGCCCTTGGAATAGTTCCTTTTGTCGGCGAAGCTTGCCAGAATGGGTGATAAGGCTTTAGATACTGCGAAGGTTGCAGATAATGTAAGCGATTCAGCTAAAACTATAAAGTCAATTAAATATCCTGGGAACAATCCAAACAAATCTCCGGGGAAAGGTTTTGAATGGAGGGGAAAATCCACGCCAGATAAAGGAAAAGGTAATTGGTATAACCCCAAAACGGGGGAAAAATGGAATGCAGATTTAAACCATGGTGATCCCATAGGGCCACATTGGGATTATAATGACATAAATGGGAAAAAGTATAGAGTTTTCCCTGATGGAAGAATAGAGAAAAAATAAGGAGAACAAGCCATGAATAATAACGATTGGAGATTAACAAATCAAATGAACTATTTATATAGAAAGACTTTGGTAAAGGGGCAATTTGAACCTTATCGTGAAGGTTGGGAGCATGAACATTGTGCTTTTTGTTCTGAAAGAATAGACAAATCTACCAAATTGGCTTATTCAACCGAAGATAGATATCATTGGATTTGTGAAGATTGTTTTTGTGATTTTAATAGTATGTTTGAATGGAGTTTGATATAAGGAACAAGAAAGGAAAGTGATAATTATTATGAATATTTATAAACCCTTTGTGTATATGTTCTATGCACTTGATGCTGTTTATGACGAAGAACCATGCGAAGAGTTAGGAAACTATTTAAGTGGATTAAATCCGTTTTGGTTTGACGATGAAGGTTCTGCAGATCCAGCAGAATATGAAGAGTTTAAAGAGGCTTATGTGAATCACTTTGGCAACAAGGAAGCTGCAACCCCCGAAATATATGAGTTTTGTAAAGAATATCTTTCAAAAAATGCTCCAAAAAAGGCAATACAAGCGTTTATGAAATTTGAAAAAGATGATTGGATAAAATTTTTTGATGAAGAAGAGGAATAATCGTAATCGGTAATCGGTAACGTGGGTTTTTGCAACCTTTAGGGAATACTCTCAAAATCTGAAAATAATAACAGATATATGCTTATGCACATTAAAAAGACTGAACGATTAACTTCGTTCAGTCTTTTTTTCCCAAAAACATTGACACAAGGGCACATTTTATAGTATTATTTAATGTGTATGCATATATGTTAGGAGACGATTACAGATGCAAAAATTAGGACTTAATGAAATCAGAGAAAAATATCTTTCATTTTTCGAGAGCAAAGGACATCTGAGACTTCCCTCATTTTCCCTTGTGCCCGAAAATGACAAGAGCCTTCTTTTGATAAATGCAGGCATGGCACCTCTCAAGCCATACTTCAAAGGTGAGCTTGAGCCCCCCAGAAGAAGGGTGACAACCTGCCAGAAATGTATCAGAACGCCCGACATCGAGCGCGTTGGCAAAACTGCCCGTCACGGCACCTATTTTGAAATGCTCGGCAACTTCTCGTTTGGCGACTATTTCAAACACGAAGCAACAGCATGGGCATGGGAATTTGTAACAAAAGTGCTCGAGCTCCCCGTCGACAGACTCTGGGTTACCATATTTGAAGATGACGACGAAGCCTTCGACATCTGGACAAAAGAAGTCGGCGTAGCACCCGACAGAATCGTTAGAATGGGCAAAGAAGATAACTTCTGGGAGATAGGCACAGGCCCCTGCGGCCCCTGCTCCGAGCTCTATTTTGACCGTGGCGAAGAATGTGGCTGCGGCAGTCCCGACTGCAAAGTCGGCTGTGACTGCGACCGTTTTGTAGAATTCTGGAACCTTGTGTTCACTCAGTTCGACAAAGACGAGCAGGGCAACTACAACCGTCTTGCAAACCCCAACATCGATACAGGCATGGGCCTTGAGAGAATCGCATGCATCATGCAGGGTGTAAACAATCTCTTCGAGGTAGACACCGTTCGCAACATCATGCTCAAAATTTCCGAAATCACAGGCGTTACCTACGGTGACAACGAAAAAACCGATGTATCGCTCCGTGTTATCACCGACCACATCCGTTCAACCACATTCATGATTGGTGACGGTGTTCAGATAAGCAACGAAGGCAGAGGCTATGTGCTCCGTCGTCTTCTCCGTCATGCTGCCCGTCACGGCAAGCTTCTCGGTGTGGACGAGCCATTCCTCTATAAAGTGTGCGACACAGTTATCGAAGAAAACAAAAATGCATATCCCGAGCTCGTGGAGAAAAAGGCCTACATCAAAAAAGTCATTGAGCTTGAAGAGGGCCGCTTCTCAGAAACCCTGTCAGAAGGTCTTTCCATCTTAGAGGGCTACATTGCAGACCTTGAGAAAAACGACGAGGTACAGCTCTCCGGCGACAAAGCCTTTAAGCTCTACGACACCTTCGGCTTCCCCCTCGACCTCACAGTTGAAATCCTTTCCGAAAAGAGCCTCACCGTAAACGTTGAAGAATATGACGAGTGCATGCAGGCTCAGAAGAAAAAAGCCAGAGAGGGCAGAGGCGAAACTGTCGATGCCGGCTGGGAAAAAGACGAATTCAAAAAGAAAATAACCGACCTTAAAAAAGCCGATTTCAAAGGCTACGAAACACTTTCCTCTTCTGCAAAAGTTGTGGCAATAGGTGTAGATGGCGAAGTGGCAGAAAGTGCCGATGCCGATGCAGAGAATGCTGTCATCGTGCTCGACCAGACTCCTTTCTATGCCGAAAGCGGCGGACAGATAGGCGACACCGGCTCCATCACATCAGAGGGTGCCACCCTCGAGGTTGTCGACACAAAGAAGATGGGCGACGGTCAGATTATCCACATCGTGAGAATCATCTCAGGTGTTATAAGCACAGGCGACAGTGTAGAATGTAAGGTTTGCCAGTCAAGAAGAGGCGCAATTGCCCGCAACCACTCGGCAACCCACCTTCTCCAGAAAGCACTCAAAATGGTGCTTGGCGACCATGTTCAGCAGGCAGGCTCCTATGTTGATGATGAGAGACTCCGTTTCGACTTCTCTCACTTTGAAGCTCTTTCCAAAGAGCAGATTGCCAAGGTCGAAGAGATTGTAAATGCTGAAATATACAATGCACTCACTGTTAACTGCCGCGAGATGCCCATAGACGAAGCCAAAAAGCTCGGCGCTATGGCGCTCTTTGGCGAAAAATATGGCGAAGTGGTAAGAGTTGTTACCATGGGCGATTTCTCCACCGAGTTCTGCGGTGGTACCCATGTTAACAGCACATCCAACATCGGCATCATGAAAATCGTATCTGAAACCTCAGCTGCGGCAGGCGTAAGAAGAATCGAGGCCATCACAGGTCTTAATGTGCTCAGGAGCTACAACGAAAAAGAAGAAACCCTGGCAAAAGCTTCTTCCATGCTCAAAGCGAACTCTTCAGATGTGCTCTCAAAGCTCTCCGCTCTTCAGGCAGAAGCAAAAGCACTTGCCAAAGAGCTTGACGAAACCAAAGCCAAGCTTGCATCGGGCGGAGCAGATGACATAAAGAAAAACGCTAAGAAGATTGGCGACATCACAGTGCTCACAGGCGCTCTCAAGGGTGCCGATGTTAACTCTGTCCGCAAGATGAACGACAGCTTCAAAGACGAATTTGACGGTGTTGTTTGTGTTATGGCAACCGAGTTTGCAGGTAAGGTAATGCTCATCTCTGCAGCCGACAAAAAGGCAGTGGAGAGTGGTGCTCACTGCGGCAACCTCATAAGAGCCATTTCGTCTGCCATCGGCGGCAGTGGCGGCGGTAAGGCAGAAAGCGCACAGGCAGGCGGCTCCGATGCATCGGGCATCGAAAAAGCACTCGAGCTGGCATTTGCCGAGCTTTCCAATCAGATTAAATAATCATCACAAATTGATATAAGGAGGTTTTGCAAATGACAGACTGTCTCTTTTGCAAAATCATAAACGGGGACATCCCGTCCAAAAAAGTATATGAAGACGATAAGGTTTTCGCTTTCTATGATATCGAGCCTCAGGCGCCCGTTCATTTCCTCGTGGTGCCAAAGCAACATATCTCATCATCACTCGAACTAAATGAGTCCAATGCCGACATCGTAGGCCACATCTTCACCGTTGTTGCAGGCCTTGCACGCGAGATGGGATTTGCCGATGGTGGCTATCGCATTGTCAACAACTGCGGAAAAGATGGCGGTCAGACCGTTGGCCACCTTCATTTCCATGTGCTTGCAGGCAGAAACATAGGCTGGCCTCCGGGTTGATTTCACCGGAGGTGAAATCA
>JAZNBF010000038.1:0-6161 GCA_045586905.1 Clostridia bacterium | reverse complement strand
CAAACGATTTTCAATCACACTCGCATACTTTGTTATATCTTTGTAATGATTCTTGATATAGTTTTGGCTCATTACAAGACAGTAATATTTGATATTTTTAAGATAGACATTTTCAAAATCTTGTTCCCAATCAAAAGGAATATAACATCCCTCTACAATCAAATTTTGATTATTTTCTATAGCAGTTTTAATTATTTCACGGACAATAGGCCATAAATACTTTGTGAGTTCTACATCCTCACTCATAGGCGTAAGGTCAGTTTGTTTGCTGCGAATCAATCCCATTTTCAAATGGTCTATTGACAGATAAGGATATTTATATTTTTCAAGTAATTTCTGTGCCAAAACAGTTTTACCTGTATGTGATGCACCTGTAATTAATATTATCATCTTTCCACCTCATCCACCGCAAGCGGTCCCCCTTCCCCTCAAGAGGAAGGCTTTTGTCCCTTGTATATCAAAGTTTATAAAGACTGTATAATATAGATGCCAAACTTATTAGCATCAGGTTCGTGTCAAGATAGAACAAAAATTATGTAAGCCAAAAATCGAGTGCATCTTCGTATGTGTCTTTGTCATAAGTATCATTTTTTATCCATGCCACATTAAACACAATTTCAGAATATGAGTAATCCAATAATTTAAATTCAAATCCCCCTGAGGATTCGCTTGCTGAAGAAACTGTATATCTTACAAATCTTGTTTCATCAAATACTGGAGGATATTGAATGTATCCTTTATCTTTTCCAGTGTACAAAGTTGCTTGCTCTATTTCTTCATCATCATTTGGATTATATGCACCTATTCCAATGCTCCAATTTTCTATAGTCGTAACAATTGATTCTGTATGTTCATCTGAACCACCAAAAGAAAATGTGCCTTCGGAAAAACTTATATAATAATAACATCCTAATTTGATCTTATTTACATCTATTACTAAATTATAATTTGTTTCTATATTGATTTCGTCAATCACTTGATTATTATTGTCATATATTTGATAGGGGACATTAAATGTGCTTTTTCTGATGGAAAAAGGAATTTTAACCTTTCCATCAGTAACAAAGAAATAACCAACTGGTGTTTTTAATTCAGTAACATCTTCATAAATATACTTTTCCATATTAACATCTCCTTTCTACAAAATCCGACACTCTTTATAACTTAAAATCAAGTCAGGACAAAAAACATATCTGTTGTCAGGCAATTATCGCCAAATCATATCCAGAAATCCTCTTCTCTGATATCAGAAACATCTCCCTCTTTAAAGCCTGCTTCTGCAAGGAGTTTTTCCGATGCAAAATAGTTTCCGGCATATTCTTTGTGAGAGTCGGAGCCGTAAGTTACGGGGATGCCCATTTCAAAAAGCTCTCTGATAAATTCGACATATTGTTTTTGGAACTTTTCGCTCATTTTGGGCGAACATATCATATCTTCGTTAAACTCAACATATTTTTTGTTTTCTTTGAGAGCATGTGCTATATCCATATTCATTGACCGTGGTATCACCGAAAAATCCTCATACCATACAGCCTTGCCGTTGTACCAGGGATGACCGAGTATGGTGACTCTTTCATCACATGCAAGCCACATCTGCTGACGGTACCATTCTCTTATCATGGCATCCATATCTACGGGTAGTCCTTTTGCAAAAGGCACATCAACTCTCCAGTGTGCCGCACCCACCGCATAGCGGACGCCTCGGCGCATAAGCTCTTCCTTTGTCTCGGCAAGCTCTATCTCATACGGTCTGTCCTGAGAGGGGGGTATATAGCCTTCTCTTGTGCCATGTGTTTTTATGTAGTCAAACTCGGGTTTTTCTATGGGAGTAAGCTCAACGCCCAAAATTATTTCAGGATGGGTTTTCTGAAATTCCTTTACAGCATTTACCGATGAATTAAGGTCACCGAGAAATTTTTTGTCATTAAAATTTGCATGGTCGGTGATGCCGAGCGTCTCTATGCCCTTTTCCTTTGCCCTTTTTGCAATCTCCTCCAGCGGAAGCGATGCATCGTAGGAAAACTCACTGTGTATGTGCCAGTCAGATTTTATAATCATAAAAATCATCCTTCTAAAATTTATTGTTTATATTGTATTTTAAAAGACAAAGCTTGTCAAGCAAAAACCCCAACCGCATTTTTCACACGAGTGGGGTTTTTAATAATATATTTTTTAAGCAATACTTATACCTACAATACCAAATATTACCTCATTTGCAACAGCTTCAACCTTGACATTTTTAAGCTTTTTGTCGGGCTTGAGTCTGATTCTCTGCACGGTTGCATGGTTGAATTTGCTGAAATAGAGGCTCTCGTTTTCTTTCTGAAGAGCAGGCACCATCCAGTCATCAATGTTTTCGGGATACACAAGGCTCTTAACCTCTTCGCTTCCGTCTTCATAGGTAACTGTTATGCGTGCATTTTCCACAGCTGTCTGCATTGCATTTGTTGTGGATACAAAAAGCATTGCAAGCTCCTGACCTGAGATGTCGAGAGGTATTGTCATCTCTGTGGGGAAGTTGTCCCAGACCGATACACAGGCAATGTTTTCGCCTTTTTCGGGAGTAGCGAAGGGAATCCCTGAGCGTGTGTATATAACGCCCTTTGAGTTTCTGAGAGCTGAGTCATCCACAAGCACACCGTTGTGACCAATATGGTTCCATTCCCAAGCATAGCGTCCGTTTGCAAACACACCGATTGAATAGCCTTCAGGGCGCGGACTCAGATATTCCTGCTCGTGTACCTTTGTCATTTCGCAGTTGAAAAACTCTGAAATGTCCACACACTCAAAGGCTTTGGGAGCGAGCGGCTCAATCTTTTTGTCTTTTTTAATGACTTCATAGTCAGCAGGGAGCCATGCGTCATACTGTCCTTTTTTCACATGTATAAAGAATGTGTGATAGCCTTCGGAATTTTTATCTTTTGCATATATCTTGTTGCCAACTGCTTCAATGCTCTCCAGTGTGCCCGATGCATCGTAGTAGCCGAGTATTTCGCCGCAATTTGTAGAGAATGCCATTTCGTTGCCACTGAGCACTTCTTTCGCATATTTGAGTGTGGGAATTTCTCCTTTGCCGTGGATAACTCGAAGCTGGAAACGACCAACTTTTTCTGTTTCAACGAAAATGAAGCTGCCTGCCGGAGAGGCTTTGATTACATAATCTGTAAGCTCACCGTCGATAAATACTGCGTCAACCTTGGAAGATACCATGGGCACTCTGATGCATTTATTTTCTTTTCTTTCGGTAAACACCTCAAAAATTTCCTGATCGCCGCGTCTGTGGTAGTTGAGCGAAAGGTCCTTTAAAGTAAGGCTTGCACTGTTCCAACTTTCAGGGAAGAGAGGCGCAATGGTGATTTTGTTGTCGAGCGAGTTGATTCTTATACCGTAAAGCCCCTCGATGACAGCGCGCAGATACATGCTTGTGACATCGGTAAAGTCCACAGAGCCGGCTCCTATGCCCATTGCACTCTGCACGTGGCGAATCATGCCGGGGTTTCTGCCTGTGTAGTTGCAGTCAACAAGAGCATCGATGATTTTTTTGCCCTCTTCTTTGAGACCGAGCTTAAAATACATAATTGCAAGATGAGCGTTTTCAGACGGGTAGATGCCGCAGGTTGAATATTTTTTGGGGTACCAGTTCGACGAATATGCAAGACGTCCGCCTCTTCCCGGTGTTTCAATATTTTTAAGACAGTTTTCGGTGAATCTGAGCATTGTGTAGTTTTGGAAATCGTCTGTCACATCACAGTCCATTGCAAGATAGAGTGTGGAAAGCTCGGGGGATGGATGCACGAGGCAGTTGCCCACTGTGTCAATCGATTCGGCCATAACACCTGTTTCTTTCAGCCACAGCTTTTCGTTCATTGCCTTTTTGATTTTTTCTGCTCTCTTTTGGAGCACCTCCACATTTTTCCCGAGCTTTTTGCCTATCTTTGCCATAACCGTGTTTGCTCTGTAATTGTAGGCGCTTGCCTGAGCACAGCCTGCTCCGTTGTAGGAGTGACCGTCAGATATCCAGGTGTTTAAAAAGTTCTGATAAAGTCCGTCACCGTCGGGATCAAAAATTCTTTCTTCCCAGTCGAGAAGAACACACATGTCATCAAAATATTTTTCGGCAATGCTCATGTTGCCCGACCATTCGATATGGTAGAGCATCATATCAAAGCCACATTCCTGCATGTTGTAATACGGAAGAGTGAGACCAAGGAAATATGGCAGATATCCGTGGGAGTTTTCGAGGTTGTGATATGGTGAGGGGTCATTTGGGTCACCTTCTCTTGCGCCCTTACCGTCAAACCATATTTTCTCTTCTCCGTCTGCCTTTTTAACCATCTGGTCCATGTGTGCACTCATCACAGCATTAACCTTGTCTTCCCAGCCAAGTATTGATGCACCGTACCAGCCTCTCCAGCCAAGGAAGGGTGAATGATATTCAAAGCTTCCGTGGTGGAATGAATTTTTGTGGAACGATGAATCGAGCGCAATAACATTTGGCGCTATGGTCTGGTTGAGCTCGTTTTCGGGAGAGCTTACATCAACGCAGATGTGCTTTTTATATATCTGATGCTTTATGTAGTCAACGGGGTTTTCCATTGTGAGCCACTTGTCAAGTGTTGCATCGTCAGAGTTGTGTATGGCAACGACATATCCGTCGAGCTCTGTGCCCTGGTCGATGGGAGAGGTGATTTTAAGCACCTGATCGTCGTCATTTTCGGGCTCACTGCCAAGGAAGAGTGCTGCGGAAGAGCTATTCTCGAGCACTTTTGCAGAACCGATTGCAAAATCCGATGCAAAGCTTGTGCCAATGTGCATAGAGCCTTCGCCCTCAAGAGATACTACTGCACGGTTTTTGCCAAGCTCTATCACATTTTTTGCACAGTCAGATGCGTGAAAATGTGCGTCGGGGTCACCTTTGAGGAAGTAGCCTATATATTCGGTTATGCCACCAAAGCCCATAGTGAAAACTACTCTCTGGTCAGCCTTGATTTTATAGTGCACCAAAAATCCGTCGTCGGGAAGGAGAGGATAGGCTTCAATATTTACCCACACATCGGGGAAATGGCTCTCTGTGTCGGAAAGCTGATATTCCATCCAACCGTTTTTGAATGTAGCGAGCACATCGTTTGATTTGTGAAACCATTTTGCGCCCGATTCAGACGATTCTGTCGAGCCTCCCACTCTCTGACCGGGAGTTACGCACAGACCACTGAAGAGGGTTCCTCTTTTTCCATGCAGGCACCAGTCATATACCGACCAGTCTGTTGCCGCACCCAAAAAGAGGGGCACATCACTGGCAAGTGTTGCATATTTCGACTCTTTGTCGTCATGCATGTGTGAGCCGTAGAGCAAACGGTTAAAAAGCTCTGAGCTTCCACTGATGGTAAAACCGTTTTCGGTGGGAGTGTAATGAGTGCTTGGATTCATCTTCATATTTTTCCTCCTGATTGTTTTTTGCTGCATTATAATTTAGTGAACATTTTAGATGTCACTCAGGTTTAATGATTTGACAACTTCGTTGTCATGAATTGAATTGCACTCGGGAGGCACTTCCCCGCTCCGCTCAGGGCGTCTTTATAATGCTCTTTAGTGCAATTCATGAGATGCAAGGCTTAAAATATGAAATCTTTTATTTCAATTCATGCAAAAGGCAATTCATTGAGCTTTCTTTGCAAGCTCTTTATTACATTATATATCCATTATAAACCATAATGAATGTTTGAAACAATCACTTTTTTGTACGAAACAAGCTTTTTTTGAACAAAAAATGCTTTTTTCATGCAAAAATGATGCATTGCTGTGCCATTTTTTCCCTAAAGGGATTGCCATTTTTCCATTTTAGTGTATAATTAAGATGTATAATGTTGTTTTTATATTTCAAAATCCAAAACCAAAAGGAGAAGAGTTATGAAAAAAACAGTGAAAGACATTCTCAAGCTCATCAAGGAAAATGACATTAAAATGATAGATTTCAAAATGGTCGACATAAACGGTCAATATCGCCATGTCACCATCCCTGCCAAAAACTTTTCTGAGAAAACTCTCAAAAACGGTATAGGCTTTGATGCATCAAACTATGGCTATGCTGTGGTTGAAAAGAGCGATATGGTCTTCATTCCCGATCCGTCAACTGCAGTTATCGATCCTTTCTGCGAGATACC
>JAZNBF010000037.1:0-16832 GCA_045586905.1 Clostridia bacterium | reverse complement strand
AAGGAAGAAGCATCACAAAATATTTTACAATTGGCAATGCAGAAATTACCGAACCAACTGTTGACCTCAGAGATATTTATAAACTGACACAAAGACAGCAAGACGATATTAACACATTGGTTAAAATGGGCGTGATTTCAGGATATGAGGACAATACATTCAGAGCAAACAACAAAATTACAAGAGCTGAGTTTGCAACTATAATTGCTAAGCTAAAAAAATATCCCGATGAAGGAAAATGCAGTTTTACAGATTCTCAAAATCATTGGGCATCAAACCATATTAACTCTTGTGTAAAGGTTGAAGCGATTAACGGCATCGGTAACAATTTGTTTAATCCCGATGGAAACATTACCTTGTTTCAGGCTTCAAAGATTGTGACGATAGTTTCCGGGCTCGTTTCTGATAACTGTTCTTATCCAAATGACTTTCTTTTTGCAGCATATAAGAATAATCTTTATGACACACTTAACCTCAATATATCCAGACTGGAAGATTATGATTTAACAAGAATGGAAGTTGTAACAATAATTGCAAATTCACTTAAATAAAACCCTCTCGTGGTTCGACCCCCCTTTTATTGCACAAAAAAATCACCCACAAAATGTGAGTGATTTTTTTTACGACCGAGAAGGGGCTCGAACCCTCGACCTCCAGCGTGACAGGCTGGCATTCTAACCAGCTGAACTACTCGGCCATGTTGTGTTTCAGCTTGATTATTATATCATAGCGATGAGTGTGTGTCAAGCTTTTTTTAAAAAAGACTGCACCTCGTTGACTTTTACATCAAAAAGATATATAATCACAACAGAAAGTGAGTGAATTATATGTCTTTAAATAAAGAAATCGAAAGAAAGTGGCTCATTGACATCTCCAAGGTTCCCTATGACCTTTCGGCTGCAGAGCCTCTCATAATGGAGCAGTCATACATAAGCTTTTCGCCCACAGTGAGACTGAGGGGTGTCAATGACGAAAAGTTCATTCTTTGCGTCAAATCGCGTCCTCAGCCCGGTTCACTTTCGAGAGATGAATTTGAGCTTGAGCTTTCTCGAGAGCAGTATGACCATCTTCTTACAAAAACTGAAGGAGATATAATAAGAAAGAGACGCTACTGCATTAAAGATGACACAGGTCACACCATGGAATTTGACATTTTCGAGGGCGCGCTCGAAGGCCTTGCCTACATGGAAATAGAATTTGCATCAGATGATGAGGCTCTTTCATATCCAGATCCTTCATGGGCAATCAAGGATGTAACCTGCGACAGTCGCTACAAAAACGCAGTGTTGGCACAAAAGGGTATGCCTTAAAATCTTCTATAAACAACATCTGAAAATCGTCTTAGGACGATTTTTTTGTTTGGAATATTTTTCTTAGCTTAGAAATAATAACACTCAAAAGCTTATCATTTGAGCACTTAGTAATCTAACAGCGAAAAGGGAGGGGTTTCGGGGAGACCCCTCCCCGAGAGAAAAAAGAGGGGTAAAGGGGAGATTAAATCCCCTTTTACAAATTGTAAAAAGCTTTTATTCCGTCATATTTTGCTGTTTCACCAAGCTCCTCTTCAATGCGCAGAAGCTGGTTATATTTTGCACATCTGTCCGACCTCGACGGAGCACCGGTTTTAATCTGTCCGCATCCGAAAGCGACAGCCAGGTCGGCTATTGTGGTGTCTTCAGTTTCACCCGAACGGTGCGACATAATGGTGGTGTAGCCATGGCGCATGGCTTTGGCAATTGCCTCGGCAGTCTCAGTGAGGGTGCCTATCTGGTTGACCTTTATGAGGATTGAGTTTGCAACATTTTTCTCAATTCCTTCTCCGAGCCTTTTCGGGTTTGTGACAAAGAGGTCATCGCCCACAAGCTGCACTTTTCCGCCAAGCTTTTGGGTAAGGAGGCTCCATGCTTCCCAGTCGTTTTCACCCACACCGTCTTCGATGGATATTATGGGAAATTTGTCACAAAGAGTCACCCAATAATTCACAAGCTCATCTTTGGTGAAGGTTATTCCCGACTTTGGCAACTTGTACATTCCGCTGTTTTCTGCCCATTCAGACGATGCGGCATCAATTGCTATTTTAAAATCGCTATCGGTATCGTAGCCTGCTTTTTCTATGGCAGTGCATATGAGCTCGAGGGCATCTTCGTCTCTTTCGAGAGCAGGAGCAAAGCCTCCCTCGTCACCCACCGATGTGATGAGGCCTTTGTCTGAAAGCACTTTTTTTAGAGTGTGAAACACCTCGCAACACATTCTTAAGGCCTCTCTGAATGTAGGCGCACCAACGGGCATAATCATAAACTCCTGAATGTCTATGTTGTTGTTGGCATGGGCGCCACCGTTTAATATATTCATCATGGGCACCGGCAGAAGATTGGCAAAGCTTCCTCCCACATAGCTGTAAAGGCTGAGTCCAAGTGCTTTGGCTGCTGCTTTTGCACACGCAAGCGACACCGAAAGTATGGCATTGGCTCCGAGCTTTTCTTTGTTTGGTGTTCCGTCAAGCTCGCAAAGAGTTTTGTCGATGAGCTGTTGGTCGAGCACATTCATCCCCACGAGCTTGTCGGAAATGATTGTGTTCACATTTGATGCAGCATCGAGCACACCTTTGCCCATAAATCTTTCCTTGTTTCCGTCACGCTTTTCCACTGCTTCGTGCTCGCCGGTTGATGCGCCCGACGGTACAGCTGCTCTTCCTATGCATCCACCCTCGCATATGATCTCTGCCTCGATGGTTGGATTGCCACGGGAGTCTATGATTTCCCTTGCAAAAACATCAATGATTTCAATGTGTTGTTTCATAAAGCTTTCCTCCGCAAATAAAAAATACATACATCAGATGATATATGTATTTTTTGCAAGTTTTTTAATTTAATTCTCGTTTTTTAATTTTGTCTCTGTGGCATTTTGGCTCTCTTTGAAAGAATCATATCAACTATGATTGCCGCAGTGGGAGCAAAATCTCTTATGTTTACATCTGATGTGTCAAACATAAACGGTGAGGTTGAAAAGTCTTTTTTGCCAAGCGATGCCGCTTTTTTCTTCCCGTCAGCAGAGTAATATTCATACAAAACTCCGCAGTTTTCATATTCGGAAAGCACTTCACCGAGGCTTTTTGCTTTTATCTCGTTTGCCTTGTCGTGCATCTCATATTTGTCGAGACCTTTTGCAATAAAATAGTTGTGATGAATAAAGAGAGGTCCTCTCCAGAAGTTGTCGCAATAATATTCGCTGTCATGCGAGAGCGAAGGCACGCCATTTTTGAGGTTAAATCGCTCGGAGGAGTTCAAAAATTTCAAAAGCGCCATAGCATTTCTGTTTTCGCAGATTCCTGCAAACATCGGCAAAAACGACGCCGATGTTTTTACTTTTTTGAACATGCCGCTCACAACTGCACGGTCATAATATATTTTGTCATCTTCGTCAAACAGAAGCTCGTTCACTGCGTTTTTGATTCGCTCAAACACCACATCCCAATAGAGAGCTTCACCGTGCTTGTCAATTTCTTCGGCAATGAGGCTCATGAAGTGTGACTCGTTGGCAACATAAGATGTGAGGTCAATACTGTCTAAAATTATTCCGTCATCAAAGCGGGGTGAGTTGTCCATGGTGCTTTCCATGCCCGAGAGGGCTATGTTTTCATATGATTGCCACTCAAATATGTGGTTTTTGTTGATATCACGGGTTTCTATTATGTAGTGGAGATATTTTTTTAGTGGTGCATAGGCATTGTGGAGCATCTCCACATCGCCATTTACCGTATACAGCTCCCACATACACCACGCAAGCACGGGTGGATTAAGCTCGCCACTCTTTGAGGTTGCCGATACAGATGAGGGCACAAGTCCGTCACCCGACTGAGCTGCAAGGATGGATTCGAGGGTATCTTTTGCAACGGAGGGGCATATGTGTCTGAGACCGAGTGTGCAAATGGCCGACCAGTAGGAATAGAGTGAGTTCATTTTGTTTTTTGCAGGAGCTATATAGTCTGATTTTATAAGCCCCTGAGCACACTGCATGCTTGCAAGAAGCACCGACACACATTTATAGTAGAGCTTTTCGATTGCTGCATCGGGAAGTGAGGGTGAAGGCAGGGTATCATAAAAGTTTTTTCTCTGAATATACACTGCTTCAAAAGAAAGCTCAAGTGCTTTTTCGGCAAGAGACAGAGCCTCTTTTCCGTAAGAAAAAGCATACACAATGTGTCCGTTTTCTTTTTTGCCAAGGAGGGCAAACTCTTCGCCTTCAGAAGAAAAACAAATACCTTTTTTGCTTTTTTTGGTGTTTATTTCTTTTTCAAATTCTGCCTTAACTGTTATGGCATAGTCGGAAGAGATGAGCACTGTGCCCGGCAGAGCAAAAAGAATTTTTACATCGAAAATGTCATCGCCGAGCTTCAGATTTGCTTCTATCAGGTCGGTCATGACTGTGCTGAAAGTTACATCGGAAAGCCTGTCGGCATTTACAGACAGTGTACATTTGTTTTTTGTTTCAAACAAAAGTGCAAATTTGTCGCCGCAAAGCCTTGCATAAAAGTTTTGGTCACTCTTTTCACCGAGGGCATTTGAGTAGGAGAACAAGGCTCCCTGTCCCCATTTATCGGATAGTATCATAACGGACACTCCTTTTTCATTATATAGGTCTATTATAAGGTATTATTTGGAAATTGTAAAGTGATGAAAAGAGAATTTTATTGCAAAAAAATAAGCTTTACGGTGGGAAAGCTGTGATAAATACTCTTGTTATATTCCGTCTTCGACGGAGTGATATTTTTTATAAATAAAAAGTGATATTGAAACTTTTGGTTTCAGTGATATTATATTTGCCTTTAAACTGTGCGAAGCACAATAACACTCGGAGTAGCGAATATAACTGCCGAAAGGCAATATCACTTGCAGAAGGCAAATATAACTGAAAAAAGACATCCAAAGGATGTCTTTTTTCTATGACCCATCCGAGAATCGAACTCGGGATTGCGCCTTGAGAGGGCGCCGTCTTGACCGCTTGACCAATGGGCCATGTCTCACTGAGTTATTATATCAGCAAAAAAAGCCTTTGTCAAGGGAAAATATATTGAGTTTTTTAAAATTCAGAAGAGAAATATTTATTGCTGTGCAATCAGATTCTTTATGTATTCTTCTGCATCAGCTTTGGTTATGCCGAGGCTTTGTGCAATCTCTTCGTTTGTCATATGATACTTAACATTTGCATTGCCTATTACATTGTCGGTGTATTTTTCAAGCTGAGACTGGGCAATTTTGGTGCTTATGGTCTCTTCATACATGTAGTTCATTTCAGGAAGAGGCAGACGGAGTATGATATGATATCCGTATGATGTTTTTACAGGCTTTGATATTTCGTTTTCGGAAAGATTAAAAGCAGTCTTTT
Source organism: Clostridia bacterium (assembly GCA_045586905.1). Lineage (GTDB taxonomy): Bacteria > Bacillota > Clostridia > UMGS1810 > UMGS1810 > RGIG1828. Next base: position 11,447 of record JAZNBF010000037.1, on the reverse strand, counting down.
CAAATTCGGGCACCATTTCGCCATAAGTAAATACATAACCCTCGGGATAATACACCGAGCCTTCATCTGACGAATATTTTTCTATGAGCTCATCAAAATCTTCACCGTTTTTTGCTTTTTTATACACTGCATCGGCAGTGGCTTTTGCCGCGAGAAGCTGATTGTTGTTTAAGGCTTCGCCTGTTTCGAGGTTGACAGTTGGTATGAGAACATGCTTTGCACACACATAGCTCTCGTTATATTCCTTCACAAGAATTTCGGGGTCGAGGCCGCTTGTGAGCATGTTGTAGCAATATTCCGATGCGAGTGTCAAATTGGCAAAGGTTTTTATGCCGGGAGCAACAAGAGAGAGGGGATAAAAAAGCTCTTTGTCATAAAGAATGCTTTGTGCAATCTCTTTTGTCTGCTCAGTCAAAAGAGAAAAATCTGCTCTCTTTGCATCGTTTGCAATGCAGGTGTTTGTGACAACATCGGAGATGATAACCGGCATTATTTCCTCGGGTCCATACACTCCTTGGGCGAGGCAGTAGTAAAGATACATAAAACGAAAATCATCTACGGTTATCGGATATCCGTCAACGGATATTGCAACATTTGAGTCGCTTATGAGTATCTGTGACGAAGGCTCCACATATTCAACATTTTTAGAAAGAATCTCCGATACAAATCTTATCGGCACCATTGTTCGCGAGTTTGTAATGGTGGGAGCAACATCGAGAGTTTCAATCTCACCGTTGACCACTGCCTGGGGAGAGTCTATGATAAGCTCTATCGTGCTGCCGCCCGACTTTATGGTAACTTTTCTTTCGTCACCGTTCCACAAAACCTCTGCCCCAAATGCCTCGATTATGGCTCTCACAGGCACAAGAGTTCTTCCGTCTTTTATATATACCGGTGCATCGAGGGTAACTTTTTCGATGGCACCGTCACAGATATAAAGATTTGAGTCGCCCACGGTAAATTCCAGTGTTTTTGCAGACACCGGCAAAGACAAAAATGTGATAGCTGTTAAAATGATAGCTGTTACTTTTCTGAAATTCATATTATCTGTCCTTTCTTCGGCGATTGATTATTGTTTATTTCTGGTTTCGGCACTTCTCCATGTCTATTCCGTTTTGGTTGTCAAGTGAGAACTGCACAAGTGTTTTTGCACCCACCAAAAGAGCATCTTCATCTATATCGAAGTTGTTTTCGTGAGCGATTTTGGTTATTCCCTTTTCGGCATTTTTTATTCCGAGACGGAAATATACGCTGGGCACAATGCTTGTATATCTCGAAAAATCATCACTTCCGAGAACTGCACTTCCTTCGTGCACATTTTCCTCGCCCAGAGCCTTTTCGCTGCTCTTTTTCAAAAGCTCTGCAAGATAGGGGTTGTTGTAGAGACACGATGATTTGAGCGGAGCATGGAAGCTGATCTCCACACCGTATTCTTCTGAAAGACACTTTGCAATTTTTTGTATTCTTTCATATATAAATTCGCTGAGCTCGTCGGTAAAGGTGCGTATTGTTCCCTGCATCTGGGCATAATTGGGAATGATGTTTTGTGCAGTGCCCGATTCGAGCTTTGTGACAACACACACAAATTTTTCGGCAGGGCCTATTTCTCTTGCAGTCATTGTCTCTATGGCGTTATACATTCTCACTGCGATGGAGAGCGCATCAATGCCATTTTGATAGGCTGTGGCATGGACGCTTTTTCCGTGAACCTCTATTTTGAAATGACGTGACGAAGCATGTGAAACTCCGGGGCATATGCCCACATGGCCTGTGGGGTAGTGAATGCCCACATGAAGACCTGTTAAAATGTCAACATCGTCGAGCACACCGTTTTCAATCATCATCACAGCACCGCTTGTAACGCCTTCTTCGCTTGGCTGAAAAATAAGCTTGATGCGGCAACTGAGGTCTTTTTCCATTTCCTTGAGTGTCTTTGCAGCGCCAAGGACGATTGCTGTGTGAGCATCGTGACCGCAGGCATGCATCATACCTTCGTGCTTTGAAGCGAAGGGGAGATTGGTTTTTTCGGTGATTCTGAGTGCATCTATGTCGGCGCGTATGCCTATGGTAAAGTCTTTGTTGTCAGGATTTATATAGCCTACAACGCTGCCTTTGCCATACTCTTCGGTATAGGGGATGCCTAAGCTTTCAAGCTCTCGTTTAATAAGAGCAACAGTTTTGGGCAAATCATAGTCAACTTCAGGATACATATGTATTTCGCGTCTTATTTTAACCATGTAGTCATTGTCGATATTGAACATTTTTCATATCTCCTCGAAAAATATCTGCATACATTTATAATACCACCAAACTCAATTACTGTCAACTTGCAGGCAAAACAAAAAGCAGGAGTCAGAAACAAATTCCCGAATAACAGCCATCTATGGCCTTTGCAGATATAGCGATTTTTCCACCTTCAACAGAAACTTCAATAAATTCAAAGGCATGTCCCCCCCTTGAATATAAAAAGCTTTATTACAAAAACTGACTTGTTTTGCCATGTTTGTTGGCAAACCCTCATAAAAAAGGGGTTTTGCGTTTGACAATAAAGCGGCGCATGTGATAATATATAAGAAGTCAATCAAACTTGAAAGGATGATTACACATGGGACTCACTTTAACTGAAAAAATCCTCAAAGCACACATTGTCGACGGTGTTTTTGAAAAAGGAAAAGAGATTGGTATACGCATAGACCAGACTCTCACTCAGGACGCCACCGGCACAATGGCATACCTTGAGTTTGAAGCCATAGGCATCCCTCGTGTAAAAACCGAGAGATCTGTGGCATATATAGACCACAACACCCTCCAGTCGGGCTTCGAAAATGCCGACGACCATCGCTTCATCGGCTCTGTTGCCAAAAAGCATGGCATCTGGTTTTCGCGTCCCGGCAACGGTATCTGCCATCAGGTGCATCTCGAGCGCTTCGGCGTGCCCGGCAAAACCCTCATCGGCTCCGACAGCCACACCCCCACAGGCGGCGGCATTGGCATGATTGCCATCGGTGCAGGCGGACTCGATGTTGCTGTTGCAATGGGTGGTGGTGCATATTACATTACCTATCCAAACATTGTAAAGGTTAATCTCACAGGCAAACTCTCCTCATGGTGCAGTGCCAAAGATGTCATTTTGGAAGTTCTCCGCAGAATGTCTGTCAAAGGCGGAGTTGGCAAGGTTATCGAATACACAGGCGAAGGCGTAAAAACCCTTTCTGTGCCCGAGCGTGCCACCATCACCAACATGGGCGCAGAGCTTGGCGCTACCACTTCCATCTTCCCCTCCGATGAGATTACTCTCGAATTTTTGAAAGCACAAAAAAGAGGCGATGTGTGGGCTCCTCTCTCCGCCGATGAAGATGCAACCTATGACGAGGTCATCGACATCGACCTCTCTGCCATCGAACCCATGGCAGCCTGCCCCCATATGCCCGACAATGTAAAACTTCTGTCTGAGATTGGCAACATGAAAATAGATCAGGTGTGCATAGGTTCATGCACCAACTCATCACTTCAGGATATGATGAAGGTTGCCCACATCTTAAAGGGCAAAACAGTTCATCCCGATGTGTCTCTCTCCATTGCTCCCGGTTCCAAACAGGTGCTCAACATGCTTGCACAAAACGGTGCACTCTCTGACATGATAGACGCAGGTGCAAGAATACTCGAACGCGCCTGTGGCCCCTGCATAGGCATGGGACAGTCGCCAAACTCAAAAGGCATCTCGCTCCGTACCTTCAACCGTAACTTTGAAGGTCGCTCGGGCACAAAGGATGCAGGTGTATATCTCGTATCGCCTGAGGTGGCAGCAGCATCGGCACTCACAGGCGTGCTCACCGATCCACGCACCCTTGGCGAAATGCCCAAGTGGGAAATGCCCAAAGAATTTATCATCAATGACAACATGATAGAAAAACCCTGCGATGAAAAAGATATGGAAAGCATCGAGGTTTTACGTGGACCAAACATCAAGCCTTTCCCCAAAACTGAGCCTCTTCTCGAAAATTTAGAGTGCAAATGCTCACTCAAGGTTTCCGACAACATCACCACCGACCACATTATGCCCGCAGGCGCAAAGATTCTTCCCCTTCGTTCAAACATTCCTGCCATCAGTGAACATTGCTTTACCGTGTGTGATGAAAACTTCCCAAAAAGAGCCAAAGAAATGGGACAGAGCATCATAGTAGGTGGTGCAAACTACGGTCAGGGCTCATCAAGAGAACACGCAGCCTTAGCTCCTCTCTATCTTGGCGTAAAGGCAGTTCTCACCAAATCGTTTGCCCGTATTCACCGTGCAAACCTCATAAATGCAGGTATTCTTCCTCTTGAGTTTAAAAATGAGGCAGACTACAATAACATCAGCCTTGGCGACGAGCTTTGCATAGAAAATTTACGAGCAGCTGTTGCAAATGGCGAAAAGATTGTTATCGAAAATAAGACAAGCGGCAAAAAGATTGAATGCATCTGTGAACTCACCGAGCGCACAAGAGACATAATTCTTGCCGGCGGACTTCTCAACTACACAAAGCTGAAAGGATGATACAAAATGGCTAAAATTCCTATGACCACGCCCCTCGTTGAGATGGATGGCGACGAAATGACAAGAATCATATGGAAAATGATAAAAGACATTTTACTTATTCCATATGTAGACCTCAAGACCGAATACTACGACCTCGGTCTTGAATACAGAAACGAAACAAACGATCAGGTTACCTTCGACAGTGCCGAAGCCACCAAAAAATACGGTGTGGCAGTTAAATGTGCCACCATCACACCAAACGCTGCCCGCATGACCGAGTATAACCTCAAGGAAATGTGGAAGTCACCAAATGGTACCATAAGAGCAATCCTCGACGGTACAGTTTTCCGTACTCCCATCATTGTTAAGGGCATCACACCCTACATCCCCACATGGACAAAGCCTATCACCATTGCCCGTCATGCCTATGGCGATGTGTATAAAAACACAGAGATGCAGGTGAAGAAAGGCTCAAAATGTGAGCTTGTGTGCACCGATGCCGAGGGCAACGAAACCCGTCAGAGGATCCATAGCTTTGACGGTACCGACGGTATCATTCAGGGCCTCCACAACACCGACAAATCCATTGCCAGCTTTGCAAGAAGCTGCTTTAACTTTGCTCTCGATACAAAGCAGGATTTGTGGTTTGCCACCAAAGACACCATCAGCAAAAAATATGACCATCGCTTCAAAGACATTTTTGCCGAAATTTTTGAAGCAGAATATAAGGATAAATTCAATGAACTTGGCATAGAATATTTCTACACACTCATAGACGATGCAGTTGCAAGAGTTGTCCGTTCAGATGGCGGCTACATATGGGCATGTAAAAACTATGACGGTGATGTTATGAGTGACATGGTTGCCACAGCCTATGGTTCACTTGCCATGATGACATCAGTTCTTGTGTCACCTGAGGGCGTATATGAATATGAAGCAGCTCATGGCACAGTACAGCGTCATTACTACAAACACTTAAAAGGCGAAACCACATCCACAAACAGCGTGGCAACACTTTTTGCATGGACAGGCGCTCTTCGCAAACGAGGCGAGCTCGACGGTCTTTCTGAGCTCTGCGCCTTTGCCGACAGCCTCGAAAAAGCTACCATTCAGACAATTGAAGAAGGCGTTATGACAGGCGACCTTTATCTTCTTTCATCTCTTGAAAACAAGAAAAAGGTAGACACCGAAACTTTCTTAAAAGAGGTAGCAATAAGACTTGAAAAACTTTTATAAGGTGAATTTCATATGAAGGTTATTCTTAACCCCGACCAAGAAGTAGTAAAAGCAATACAGGAAGGTCTCAGGGCAAAGGATGGCTACTGCCCCTGCCGTATGGAGAGAACTCCCGATACAATATGTATGTGCAAAGAGTTCAAAGAGCAAATAAAAGATCCCGAATTTGAAGGCTTTTGTCACTGCATGTTGTATTACAAGTCAAAATAAAAAAGTGATTTCATCACATCATCCCCCTAACCCCCACTCTTGGGGCAAAAAGGTTCACTTTTTTGAAACAAGCAAAATTGCGCACATCTTGCGCGCAATTTCCTATGTTATAAAAAAATGAGCTTGCAAAATTTGATTTTTGCAGGCTCATTTTTTGTCGAAATGTTTTTGTTGCATTTTTGCTCGTTAAATGATATACTGTAATCACCACATACAATTCGATGTTTTTATGCTTGTTTAAGGTGTGTATTTTTACTTTGGTAAAAATACAGGCTCTACTTTTGCATACCTTATGGCAGGCATTAGATTGTGTGTGGTAACCTATCGGAGCTATGTATTTTTCGAGTGTGTAGCTCCGAGTGGGCTGCACACTTTTTTATTTCCGGAAATTTGCAGGCTCGTTTTTTGTCGAAATGTTTTTGTTGCATTTACTTTAAAAAAATGTTATACTATGTTTACCACACAAACTAAATATAAAAACCTACCGGTGTGTATTTTTATTTTGGTAAAAATACAGGCTCTACTTTTGCATACTGGTATGGTTGTAATTGGTTTGTGTGGTAACAAATCGGAGCTATGTATTTTTCGAGTGTGTAGCTCCGAGTGAGTTGCACACTTTTTTATTTCCGGAAAAATAAAGGGTAGTATTTAAGCAGTTGCGTCAGTATCCGAACTCGCCTAAAACAAGAAAAACAGCACATTTTCTTCGTTGTCGGTCTCGAAATACGCCAGTATTCCTTCGACCTTCCGCCTTGAAAAGTCACCATTTTTCTTTGTTTTAGGTTTAAAGAATTTTCGGTGTTGTGTTTTTGCGGCAAGGCAAAAACGCAGTAAATGCTGACGCAATTGCGAGTATTTTAACGATGCAGTGGCGTAAAAACACGCACCCAAAACGGGTTCATATACTAACGCAACTGCTTAACGAAAGAGGTGAAATTTATGGAAAAGTATAAAGAATTATATTATGAACTGTTTAATAAAATTACAGATATTATAGAAGAATTAAAGCGAATACAACTAGATGCAGAAGAAAAATTTATTTGTGTTAAAAATAAAGGTATTGAAAAGTAATCACAAAAAAATACTGTGAAGAAAAAATCTTCACAGTATTTTTTATTTTAAAATGTTGTAATATTTATCTGTTATCTTTATAACCACTTTCCCAAGCACCACACACGATACCAGCTCGCCGATGCACACTGAAAATGCCAGATAATACCACGCATCACCAAGACCGTAGGCGATTTTTAGCACAAAAGGCACGATGACGGAATTTGAAATGACAGGGCACATAATTGCAAGCAGTCGGTTTTTCTTTAAAGCATATGTGCCAAAGGCACCAATGAGTGTTGCAAGTGTGCCGAAGACAATGTCGGGCAGGGCACAACCGGTGATGATGTTTGAAATAAGACACCCTATGCCGAGTCCCCATATTGCCTCAGGAAAGAAGATTGGCAACACCGTGAGCGCTTCCGAAAGCCTCACCTGAATTGCGCCGCTTGCCAGACCGAGAGCATTTGCAAAAAGAGTGAGCACCACATAGAGTGCGGCAATCATCGATGACCTTGCGAGCATCTTTGCTTCGTTTTTTGTGTTCATTGATTTTTCTCCTTAGTTTTTATTTGAGTGAGGATGGTTACGAACTCACTTTGCTATTTGTATTTTAATGCACTTAATATAAAAATTTATATATCTTAAATCTTTTATTTACCTTTTCAACATATTTTTTTGTTTCGCCAAATGGAATGTCCACTAGCACCACACTGTCATTTCCCTGCGACTCAAGCCATAGAGACACATTGCCTTCGCCTGCGTTGTAGGCTGCGAGAGCTGTGTCGGTATAGCCTTTGTATTTGTCGGTCAGATATCTGAAATATGCACAACCGAGATTTATGTTGAGATCGTTTTTGTCGCCGGAATCTTCTATATTAAAGTTCTCCATGCACCAAAGGGCAGTTTCATCTTTGAGCTGCATAAGACCTTTTGCGCCTTTTGTACTTACGGCATTTTCACGGAATTTGCTCTCGACAGATATGATAGCCATAATGAGATGCTCGTCGATAGAGTACATCTCGGAATATTTTTTTATTGCCTCTTCATATTTCAGGGGATATATGGCGCTGAGTACGGGCTTTGCAATCAGGCAAAGCGACATAATTGCCAGAACGAAAGCAGATACAGAATATATAACTCTGCTTCGCATTTTATTTTGAACTTGATTCATCGATGATACTCCTTAAAACGGTTGAAAGCTTATTGTAGAAAAGATTTTTGTCGTCTTTGTCATTACGCACCGAAAAATTGCTTTTTTCAATATAAAAGCTGTCATCTTTCTGACTTTCTATGCGCTTTTTTGCCGATTCTGTGCTGATGTTGTCACGGTTTGCAATGCGATTTATGCGCACATCTTTTTCTGCACAGATAGCTATGGTATAGTCGCATTTATCATGGAGACCTGCTTCAAAAAGCAGAGGCGCATCAAAAATGATGTTTTTGTACTTGTTTTCTTCAACGAGTTTGTTTGCTTCTGCTAATATATATTTATGAGTTATAGAATTCAAAGTTGACAGCTTTTTTTGGTCAGAAAACACAATGTCGCCGAGCTTGCGGCGCATAAGTGTACCGTCGGGCGCAATCACATCGTCGCCAAATTCTTTTCTGATTTCGTCAAGACATTCACTGCCCCCCGAGGTAACCTCCCTGGACAAAGCGTCAAAGTCTATTATAACAAAACCTTTTTCTTCAAAAAATTGTGATGCCAGGCTTTTGCCGCAGCCTGAACCACCTGTAAGTCCGATAATCATGCTATCATCCTTTGTGAGTTTGATGTTTTTGATACCAGAGCAAAAAAGTCTGATATCAGTGTGCGTCGTACCAACTGTTTCCCGTAGACGCTTCTGCGACAAGACCGCATCTGAGATTGGCAGCCGTTTTCATGCACTCTGTCAGAAGAGCCATAACCTCGTCTTTTTCGTCTTTGGCAGTTTCAATGATAAGCTCATCGTGCACCTGAAGAATCAGACGCGATTTGAGATTGCGCTTTTTGAGCTCAGTGTGCACACTTACCATTGCAATCTTGATGATGTCTGCGGCACTTCCCTGAATGGGAGTGTTCATTGCCACCCTCTCGCCAAACGAACGGGTTAAAAAGTTTGACGATGCAATTTCAGGAATGTATCTTCTTCTGCCAAACATTGTTGAGACATATCCATTTTCTTTTGCCTGTGCAATGGTTTTGTCGAGATATGTTTTGACACTGGCAAATTTTTCGAAATAGCTTTCAATGTATGCCTTGGCTTCTTTCACCGAAATGTGTAAATCCTGCGAAAGAGAATATTCACCCATGCCATACACAATGCCAAAGTTAACTGCCTTTGCTCTTGTTCGGAGCAGGGGAGTAACATCCTCCTTTGCCACACCAAACACTTTCGAGGCAGTAGATGCATGAATGTCCTCTCCGTTTAAAAACGCCTCGGTCATAGCCTCGTCATTCGAAAGATGACTGAGTATGCGAAGTTCAATCTGCGAATAGTCGGCATCGGTGAGAATGTAGTCTTCATTTTCGGGCACAAACATCTTTCTTATCTCTCTGCCCTCTTCTCTTCTCATGGGAATGTTCTGGAGATTCGGCTCGGTTGAGCTTATTCTGCCGGTGGTTGTAACGGTCTGATTGAAGCTTGAGTGGATTCTGCCCGTTTCGGGATTTATCACTGCCAAAAGACCGTCGCCATATGTTGATTTGAGCTTGGTGGCTCTTCGGTATTCTATTATGTTTTCTATAATTTCGTGTGTGCCGAGGAGCTTTTCGAGCACCGACGAGTCGGTGGAATAGCCTGTTTTGGTTTTCTTGATTACCTTAAGACCGAGCTTTTCAAAAAGTATCACACCGAGCTGCTTTGTTGAGTTTATGTTGAAGCTTTCGCCTGCAAGGTCATAAATCCTATCTTCAAGAGCTTCGATTTTATCTGAAAGTGATGATGTAAAGTCTTCAAGAGCTTTTCTGTCTATTTTAAATCCATACTTTTCCATATCGGCAAGCACACACACAAGCGGAAGTTCTATTTCATAAAAAAGCTTGCTCTGACCGTCGGAAAGTATTTTTTCTTCTTCAGCGCCTTTCAGCTTTTCTATTGCACAAACCTCTCCGAGTGCAAGAGCGCACACTTCTTTTTCGCACGCCTTGGCAAAGTCAAGCTTGCCACCGTGGAGCACATCCTTTTCTTCGGGAATGCTCTGTGACAAAAGGTCGAGAGCCACACTTGACACGGTGTAGCTGCTCTTCGACGGATTGATAATATATGCACCTATGCCAATGTCGAAATATGACCTGTCAAAGTCTATGCCATATTTTGAAAGAACTATCATGCTGTGCTTAATGTCGCAGGATACCTTCAATATGTTTTCATTTTCAAATATCGGTTTTATGGTGTTTGCAATTCTTTCTTTGTCATCTTCAGTTTTTGAAATGCAAAGATACACCTTGTCATTCTTTTTAAATGCCACACCTTCAATGCTTTCTTTGCCATAGAGTCTGTATACAAATTCGCCTGCGATGTCTGATGTCAGATTTTGAACAGCGCTTGCAGAAACCAATTCAAGCTCTGCTCTGGTGGTGTTTTTGTCAGACGGGGCAGAGATGCTTTTTAAAAATTCACTGAATTCGAGATTTATAAAGAGCTCGGTAAGACGGGGAGTGTCATACTCTTTTTTGGCATAATCGGAAATGCCGGTCTCTATCGGCACATATCTGTCTATGGTGCAGAGCTTTTTGCTCAGAATTGCCATCTCGTGGTCTTCTTCAAGCTTCTTGTGAGCGGCAGGCTTTATGATTTCGTCATCGAGATTTTCGTAGAGGTTCTCTATGGATTTGAATTTCTGAATGTATGCAAAAGCAGTTTTTTCGCCAATGCCCTTAACACCGGGCACATTGTCGGAAGAGTCGCCCATGAGAGCTTTCACATCAACAAATTCTGTGGGAGTGACGCCATAGTCTGCGAGCACTCTTTTTGCATCATACACCTCGGTGGTTGTTGCGCCGCCTTTTGTGATGGTGAGGAGCACGTCGGTGGTGTCGGATGCAAGCTGAAGGTCATCCCTGTCGCCTGTGAGGATGTGACATTTTATACCTTCCTCATCACACATCCGGCTCACAGTGCCTATGATATCGTCGGCCTCAAAGCCCTCTTTTTCCAATATGGCAATGTTCATGGCAGAAAGGACCTCTTTCATGACGGGCATCTGCATTCTCAATTCGTCGGGCATACCTTTTCTTTGTGCCTTATATCCGCCATACATCTTGTGACGGAAGGTTGGCGCTTTAAGGTCAAAAGCCACACATATGTAGTCGGGCTTAAGCGAGTCTATGTGCTTTAACATTATTTTCAGAAAGCCATATATCGCGTTTGTAAAAAGCCCGTGCTTGTTTGAAAGGAGACGGATGCCGTAAAAGGCTCTGTTTATTATGCTGTTACCATCTATGATG